>NZ_JBLYNV010000016.1:0-98183 GCF_049310165.1 Endozoicomonas sp. ALE010
ATTTTAGTCGAAGAATTGTGCGGGCATGATTTTTTTACCTCTTCTGTATCTCTCGTGGCTGTAGTGCTTCAGGATTCATCGGGAATTACTGCTCGGCTACTGTTCGCAAGAGTTTGTCTCATTACTTGCCAAAATGGATGGCTCTGACAATGGGCAATCTGCCAACACGCCAGTGGCAGCTGCCAGCGGTGATAATGACGAAGACGATTGCCGGGCCGTAGAGTCTGACGAAGCGCCGGGTGAAACTGAAAAAGGGTTAACCAAAGAGGACCGCAACAAGGAACTGGAAAAATTTTTGCACGTTGTTGCTCTGGAAGCTTCAGGCGAGTTCTATCACTCAAATTACGATAAAAGCTATTCTGACTGGCACATAATTGCTGAAATGCTGCTCGGGCAGCGAGCGTTCGCAAATCCTCATGCCAGAAAGGCAATCAGGTTTATGGTTGATTTATCAAAAGGGGGAGCCAAGACTGCCAATTTGCATTTTTTCGATACTACTGGCAACAGAGCAAACGCACGCAGAACGTTAGAGCAGGTGATGAACCAACTCAGGCAAAAGCAACCGGACAAAATTGATATCCGGCAAAATGGTTATTTCAGCAAGGTGTCCATCCAACTCTGGAAGGGTGGCCAAATATGCCATACCTGCCACGTGGCTGCGGTCACTGAATCCGGAGTGCCCTATGACAGTATGGCGATGGGGATACAAATTTTGTGTGGCAGGGAGCTGATGAAAGAATTGTATACCCATCGGGATAGAGCCCTGGACTTCCGATATTACCAACCCATGAAGCTTGTTGCTCCTTAACCCGGATATTTCACAAACTACCCCGAATCTCGCGAAGGACTTTGTTGGTCAGCAGAGATTGAACAATGGATACTGCAGAATTTATTTACAGGCTCAATGATTACTTCTGAAGATTCCGTATCAGCAAGCTAACACCCTCAGTTAACTCTCCAATGACATGGGGAGCATAAGCAATTTCCAACCATCGTTCTTTTTGCTGATGGGAAGAAGGATAAAGTACCCAGCAAAGCTGCTCCTGCCATGAGCAATCGGATTCAAGATCATAATGAATGCCGTATACCGGTAAGCTTCTGTTACCTATTTGTACTCCGTATCTGCCCTGTTCACTGCGGGTAGCAACAATGGTTCCTTCCTGATTGGCTTGAATTTGATAGACCAGCGTGGGTTTTTCATGGCTTTCGTGCTGGCTATAGACAGCGTGTGCCTTTAGCAGGCTGTTGATATAGTTCTCCAGTGCCTGTTTACGGCCCTTGCCGGGCGTGTTTGCCGTTATCTGTCTGGCAAATGAATCGGACTCCTCTGTGACGATCATTTTCTGGCCATGCTTATCGGAGTAAATAGCTGTTGACTTATTACTGCTTGCGTTGATCAGCGCTGGAAAGATCAACAGCGGTAAAAGAAAGGCGTATTTCTTCATATCAAAGGCCCTGAATTTATGATTTGTTATTTTTTTCCTGCAAGCCATTTCCTGACATTGCTGCCGGGCTCACTCGGGAGTGACCCGCATCACTTCTTCTATGGTGGTCATTCCAGCGGCAACTTTCTGTGCACCTGATTGTCTCAGGCTATACATGCCTTCCTTGATACATTGTTGGCTGAGCAGTGTAATGTCAGGATTTTCATTAACCATATCTTTAACCTGAGGGCTCATGGTTAAAATCTCATAAAGGCCGGCACGCCCACGATAACCCGTTTCACGGCAATCGAGGCAACCAACAGGCTGATAGACTTCTGAGGGTGCCGATGCGGGCCAGGGGTTTGTCAGGGCTTTCCAGCCACTGGTGTCCAGCGGTGCTTTCGCTTTGCAATTCGGGCAGAGGGTTCTGACCAGACGTTGTGCCATAACACCGAGCACGGTGTTTTTAATAAGATAAGGGGGGACACCAAGCTCAAGCAAACGGGTCAGGGCAGAGGGCGCATCATTGGTGTGCAGGGTAGAAATGACTAAATGCCCGGTCAGAGCGGCCTGAATTGCCATCTCGGCGGTTTCAAGATCACGGATCTCACCCACCATAATGATGTCAGGATCTTGCCTTAACAGTGCCCGAAGCCCTGAGGCAAAGGTCAGGTCGATGTTGTGTTGCACCTGCATCTGGTTGAAGGCAGGCTCCACCATTTCAATAGGGTCTTCGATAGTACAGACATTCACCTGATCCGTGGCCAGCTGCTTCAGTGTTGAGTAAAGCGTGGTGGTTTTACCAGAGCCCGTGGGACCAGTCACCAGAATGATACCGTTGGGCTGGCCTGACATGGCTTTCCAGCGCCGTTCATCTTCTCTGGAAAACCCCATATCGCTGAATGATTTGACCAGCACTTCCGGGTCAAAAATCCGCATCACCAATTTCTCACCAAATGCGGTAGGTAATGTGGACAAGCGCAGTTCGACCTCATAGCCATCGGCGTTACGGGTTTTCAATCGTCCATCCTGCGGCTTGCGCTTTTCGGCAACATTCATGCGGCCAAGAATTTTCAGGCGGCTGGTCATTGCTGCGGCGACTTTGACTGGCATCTGATAAATCGAGTGGAGTACACCATCAATTCGAAACCGGAGATTGCATTGTTCCCGGCGGGGCTCAATGTGGATATCGCTGGCTCTTTGTTCAAAAGCGTATTGGAGCAGCCAGTCAACAATGTTGACGATATGCTGGTCGTTGGCATCCGGAGCCTTCATGCTGCCCAGCTCCAGCATCTGTTCAAAGCTATTGAGCGAGGCAGAAGTGACACCGGCCTCCGAGCTGGCTCCCATCACTGACCGGGCCAGACGATAGAACTCGACGGTATAACGTCGGATATCGGTTGGATTGGCGACAACCCGCCGGATTTCCCGGCGATTCACATGGCGCAGATTGTCTTCCCAGATTCGATGCCATGGCTGGGCAGAGGCCACCACTATCTCAGTGCTGGTCACCTCAACCGCAAGGATCTGGTGTCGCATGGCAAAGGCATGGGACATGATGGGGGTAATGGCCGTAGCATCAATCTTGAGAGGATCGATGTGGAAGTAATCCTGACCGGCCAGTTCGGCGAGCCACTGACACAGGCGCTCAATATCCAGCTTGTTACCCGGATGACAAAGATCCTCCAGCTCCAGCTCAGCCAGGTATTCCAGGGGGTGCAGACGGACTTGTTCCGGTGTGCGCGGGCGGCTGAGGATATCATCAGCGGTTGCCTGCTCGATATGCTTGCTTCTGACCAGGTCAGACACAACCATTGCCAGATCCAGCATTTGTTCCCTGTGTTGCAGGCCATCTGCTTTATTATTGTTCACGTGAAATACCGTTTGCAGCTGGAATTGCCTTATATTCTCTCTTTTTTTTCGGCGTGGGGACAAATGGATTTATTGTTTCAGTAAATAGAGGTTTGAGCTGCTCTATCGATATATCACTGAGCTCGGCGGGCCAGACAGGCGTCAAAACCTGCCCGTCCAGTTTATTGGTGCGCAGCGGCCACTCCCATTCGCCCCGACGGGTCAGGCCATTGATGCTTTCTCCCCGGGTTTTCAGAGTTTGGATATATTGCCCGTTAACTTCACGAATCCGCAAAGCCACCCTGGCCTGGTTGAGTCTCAGGTCCCGGGTATCAAAGTAGGTATTCCCAAGGTGAAGGGTTTCTGATGGCTGTACTGCATGCTCCTGCCAGAATGGGTGACTTTTCAGCGGCTCAATCTGATCGGCAGGCACAGACAGCTTTAATTCGGTTTCCTGGCTCATTTTCTTATCCACAATGCGGTTGTCAAATTCTATCGGACGGAGAAATTATATAAAAATCATAGGTTCACGGGTAAAGGCACTCTGTGCTGCGCGCGCCAGCTGATGCGCATATGTGCAGGAATTGAAACGGCCTTCTATAATCAGGCGTTCAACCGGATGGATTTGAAAAATGCCTACCAGCAACATACTGGCGAGTGTTTTCGGCCGCTCACCAATAGGACCTATTCAAAAGCACATTACCACTGTTCACAAATGTGCGTTACAGCTGGAGCCATTCTTTCAGGCAGTGTTTGCCGAAGAGTGGGAGACGGCGTGTGAGGTTCAGCAGACAATCACCAAATTTGAGCACGAAGCGGATGTCATCAAGCGAAGTATCCGCCGGTCACTTCCCAAAAGCCTTTTTCTCCCCGTTCCCCGTACCGATCTGCTGGAAATCGTGACCGTTCAGGATAAAGTGGCTAACCGTGCCAAGGACATCGCAGGCCTTGTGTTAGGAAGAAAGATGGTTATTCCTGAATCCATGCACGAAGCATTCATTACCTATGTGCGCCTTTCAATTGCCACAACTGCACAGGCATTGAAAGCCATTCATGAGCTGGACGAGCTTCTGGAAACGGGTTTTCAGGGGCGGGAAGTTGATCTGGTGGAAAAAATGGTTGAAGAGCTGGACAACATTGAGAGCGAAACTGACAGGGACCAGGTAAAAATACGCCGTATGCTGTTTGATCTTGAGCAAACGCTGCCACCGGTTGACGTCATGTTTCTGTATCAGATTATCGAGTGGGTGGGCGATCTTGCGGATCGGGCTTCCCGTGTTGGTAGTTACCTCCAGTTGTTGCTGGCCCGTTAACTGAACCGGATGCAGACTGATGAGTATTATCGCTGAATATGGCACAGTTTTCCTTATCCTGGCCTGCCTGTTTGGGTTTTTTATGGCCTGGGGGGTTGGGGCCAACGATGTTGCCAATGCCATGGGGACGTCGGTTGGTTCGGGAGCCCTGACGGTTAAACAGGCTATTTGTATCGCTATCCTGCTGGAGTTCACCGGTGCTTATCTGGCAGGCGGGTCGGTCACTGAAACCATACGCAAGGGGATTATTGATCCATCCTTACCCCTGCTGGCTGGGAACCCCAATCTGCTGGTATATGGCATGCTGGCTTCGCTGCTGGCTGCGGGCACCTGGTTACTGATCGCTACACACTACGGCTGGCCGGTGTCCACTACCCATTCTATTGTTGGGGCCATTGTCGGTTTTGCGGCTGTTGGTATCTCTGCCGACACCGTCAGCTGGGGAAAAGTGGCAGCCATTGTTGGCAGCTGGGTTGTTTCTCCCCTGATGTCAGGGCTGTTCGCCTTCCTGATTTTTGTCAGCGTGCAGAAGCTGATTCTGGATACTGAAAATCCCTTCAGAAACGCCAAGCGCTATATGCCCCTTTATATGTTTCTGGTTGGCTTCATGATGTCGATGGTGACGCTGATCAAGGGCCTCAAGCATATTGGCTTGCCGCTGGATTATACCGAAAGCACTGTGCTCTCACTGATTATCGGCTTGGTCATAATGTTTATTGGCCAGATGGCGCTGGCAAAAATAAAGGAAGATATTCAGGCGGATATGTCGTTTCATTTCTCCAGTGTGGAGAAAGTCTTTGGGGTTATGATGATTTTTACCGCCTGTTCCATGGCCTTTGCCCATGGTTCCAACGATGTGGCCAATGCGGTGGGGCCATTGGCAGCGGTTGTCAGTGTGGTGATCAGTGGTGGTGAAATTGTCGGCAAGTCTTCCGTTCCGCCCTGGGTTCTGCTGGTGGGTGCTGTAGGTATTGTGGCAGGGCTGGCGACCTGGGGCTATAAGGTCATGGCTACCATAGGTTCTCATATCACCGAGCTGACACCCAGCCGGGGTTTTGCCGCAGAGCTTGCGGCCGCTTCTACGGTGGTGATGGCCTCCGGCACTGGCTTGCCAATCTCCACAACCCATACGCTGGTTGGTGCAGTTCTTGGCGTGGGACTGGCCAGGGGGATCGGCGCTTTGAACCTCCGCGTTATCAGCACCATCTTTATGTCCTGGCTGGTCACGCTGCCAGCAGGAGCGATTCTGGCGATTATTTTCTTCCACTGCCTCAAGTTGATTTTTGGCTAGCAAACCTTGAATTAGTTTCCAATAAGGCCTGCCCTGTTTATCATCTTAAGAGACTCCCTTCATTAGACGGTGATAATCAGGGTTATGAGCAGTCAGCAGCCAACATTTCAGCATGCACTTTCAAGATTGATCGAGATACCTTCTGTCAGCTCAACCCTTCCTGATCTGGATATGAGTAACCTGCCGGTTATCAATGAGTTGGCGGTGTGGTTGGAAGCGATGGGGTTTCAATGCGAGATTCAACCCCTGCCCGGGGCTCCTCACAAGGCGAACCTGATTGCAACTCTTGGCAGTGGCCCGGGAGGTTTGGTACTGGCCGGGCATACGGATACGGTTCCTTACAATGACAGCCTGTGGAAAAGTTCACCGTTTGCCCTGGAAGAAAGAGATGGCCGGTTTTATGGATTGGGCGTCTGCGATATGAAAGGCTTCTTTGCCCTGGTCATGGAAGCGGTTCGGGGGTATCTGGACACGCCACTGAAAGCACCACTGATCATTCTGGCCACGGCGGATGAAGAGTCCTCAATGAATGGTGCTCGTGCCCTGGCGGAACTTGGTCGACCAAAAGCGCGGTATGCTGTGGTGGGAGAACCTACCGGGATGCGACCTATTCATATGCACAAAGGCATTATGATGGAGCGTATTCAGATTCTCGGGCAATCCGGCCATTCCAGTAATCCGGCACTGGGCCGTAATGCCATGGAGACAGCCCACAAGGTGATCACTGACTTGATGCAGTTTCGCGCCGAACTGGCCGAGCGTTATCAGAACCCTGGCTTTACCATTCCGACCCCTACCTTGAACCTGGGTTGCATTCATGGTGGCGACAACCCTAACCGGATTTGTGGGCAGTGCCAGCTGGACTTCGATATTCGTATGCTGCCGGGGATGGACAGCGAACAACTGCGGCAGCAAATTCGTCAGAGGCTTTTGCCAATTGCTGAAGCGGATCAGGTTGAGATCTCACTCGAAGCAATTACACCGGCTATTGAAGCTTTTGCCGGTCCTGAGAATTCGGATCTGGTGGCTGCCTGTGAAAAGCTGACAGGGCATCAGGCAGAAGTCGCAGCCTTTGCTACTGAGGCTCCATTCTTTAGCCGACTGGGTATGGATACCGTGGTATTGGGACCAGGTGATATTGATCAGGCACACCAGCCAGATGAATACCTCTCGCAGGAACGGATAAAGCCAATGATTGCTATTTTGCAGTCATTGATCAGACAGTACTGCTTATCTTGAAGAGAAGTACTGCACGATGTTCTTATAACCTGAGCATGTGATACTCAGGACGGCCTTTAATAGAGTGTGTCATGGATAAACAAGTGTGGCTTGCGTGAAAAAAAAGGAAAATTCAGCAGACAGCGCAGAAAAGTACGTGAAGTTTTTCCGTCAATCATCACCCTATATTCATGCCCACAGGGGGAAAACCTTTGTGATCATGCTTAGTGGTGAAACGCTGGCTCACCCCAACCTTGGTAATATCATCAGTGATATTGCACTGATGAGCAGCCTGGGTGTCCGCCTTGTGCTGGTACACGGTGCCCGCCCTCAGATTGATGAGCGTTTACGGGAACGTGGCATTAAAACAGTGATTCATCAAGGCGGGGCTGGCAATGGCAGAGTGCATAATGAACGACGGGTCACTGACAGGCAGAGCCTTGAGTGTGTCAAAGATGCTGCAGGAAATATGCGAGCCCTGATTGAATCAAGGTTCTCGGTGGGACTGGTGAACTCGCCCATGCATGGTGCCAGGATTCGTGTTGTCAGTGGTAACTTTGTGACCGCCAAACCCCTGGGTGTGCTTGATGGTATCGATTTTAAGCATACGGGCGAAGTTCGGAGGATAGACAGCCAGGCCATCGATCATCTGCTAGACAGTGGTTATGTGGTGTTACTCTCCTGTCTCGGGCTTTCCCCCACCGGAGAGATTTTCAATATTGAAGCAGAGGAAGTGGCTACCCGCACTGCCATCAGTCTGCAAGCTGAAAAATTGATACTTTACGCTGAGCAGCAGGGGATTTTTGATCACCTGGGGAATCTGATCAATAGAATTTCTCCCCATGAAGCCATTAAAGAACTTGAGTCGCAGACTGGTGAATCCAGGCGACTACTGTCCTCCGCCGTGACCGCTTGCTCCGATGGTGTCGAACGGGCCCAGATTATCAGCTATCAGGATGATGGATCACTGCTGATGGAGCTGTTTACCCGTGATGGGGCCGGTACGCTGATTTCCAGAGATCACTATGAAGAAGTCCGTGGTGCAACCATTGAGGATGTGGGCGGTATTCTTGAACTGATCCGTCCTTTCGAGGAAAAAGGCATATTGCGCCGTCGCTCCCGAAAAGAATTGGAACGGGAAATAAAGCTGTTCAGTGTCGTGTTGCTGGACGGCATGATCATCGGCTGTGCTGCTCTTCATCCGTACTATGAAAATGGTACCAGTGCTGCAGAACTGGCCTGTGTTGTGGTCCATCCTGAATATCGCAGTGCACAGCGCGGTGATCGTTTGCTCGCCCATATTGAAGCGTTGGCAGAAGAACAGGGCATGAACGAAATCTACGTCATGACCACCCAGACTACCCATTGGTTTATTGAGCGGGAATTTGCTGAAGTTGCCTGTGATGATTTGCCGGCAGAGCTTAAAGCAAAATATAACCCCAAAAGGCAGTCAAAGGTTCTTATGAAAACGATAGGAGGCTGATCGAGAATACTGCCCGTCCCGGCGACAATTGTAATTAATGGGTTCCTTCTATCAATGACTCCCAAGCCCCGTTCGTCCTGAGCGGAGTCGAAGGGCGTAAACACCACACCCTGAATAAAGACTGTGCCAATCACCCTTCGACTCCGCTCTGGGTGAACGGAGATTGTACACATCAAACTCATTGAAATGGTGTGCTAGAGCAACGCAGGAGCAGTAGTCGCGTAGGGCAGTCTATTCTCGGACAACCTCCTGGGTTAACTGCAAACGAGCAGGCTACTTCCCGGTTTTTTTACTGTCAGAAACCCACTGAAGGAATCGTTCACGGGTTGTTTCATCCGCCTGGTTGTACCAATACTGCAGCATGCTTTCACTCATTGGCTGAGCCATTGCCGGTGCTGGCATGACAGAAGGTTGAGCAACCTGATATGAGACACCTTGCGGGTTAGCAATATAAACGGTTCCGGCCATTGCCCGAACAGCCGCCGGGCTGTCAGACAGGTTAAACTTCTGGATATCCTCCAACGTGTCTCCGCCGATTAACAGCCCGGATTTATTAAGCACGCTGAACTCAAAGGGAATCGCCTGACCTTTGGCATTGGTAATTGAGAATTGGGCCTTTGGCGACTGTGACAGTTTATCGGTATCCCTTGCTGTTTTCAGTCTCGGGGCATTAATGGTGTAGGCCTGATCACCAGACAGGTCAAACGTCATGATATACGGGCTGGTGGTAAACATTTTGGTATCACCACCGTCCCTCACCAGCGTTTTCAGCTGAAATACCAACTGATGACGGCCGTTGCCAAGAGAGAGGTCCTTCTTGCTGCCCAGATGATCGGCATCTTTACCATCAAGAACCAGCAGCTTTGTTTTCTCAGGCAGTACCAGTGTATTGTCAGCAATAACCGGCATGGCCAGAGTGGATACCAACAGTGCACCCAACAGACGACGTACAAACATAAGGCAGTGTTCTCCTATAGACAATCTATCGATTATAGGTTGGTACAACTACCGGTTCGTATTGTTGCTTTCCGAAGTTGTGGGCTTGAACTGTGGGCAGCGGCGCTATCGATGGCCAGGACACGGCTAAACCGGATCAATCGGGCGCTGGTTGCCAATTGGGTGTTGAGGGGATTGAGAAGAGTTATATTTGCTGCCAATAACATAAGTAATAATGCTGTGGAACAGCCTGAGAGTCTCTTCGTGCTTCTGGTAACTTCCTTCTCTTTGTGCTTTTTCAATCCAGGTTCTTAAGTCAAGCAGTTCGTCCAGACTATCGAGTTCTCTGATTTCCTTGAGTGCCAGGCCTTCTGATATTTCTCCTGTACGAAACCGGATAATCAGACGGCCACAGGGTTGGTTTCGGATAGAGTGCAAGAAATCCTCTGATGATAAACGCTGATGTTTATTGTGAGCATGCTGATCCGCTGATTCTCTCACCCGGTCAGCCCCTGGAGTATATCTGCGTTCCTGGCCTTCGGATACAGTAGTAACAACCCGTACACTATTACCAATCAGTGTTTTGGCTATTTGTTTGTTCCAGTTGGCGCTTTTTTCCTGAACAACACGATAGAATGTACCGAATGCACTGTTAATTTCCTGATCAAGCAACTGTTGTAAGGCGGCATGTTTAAGGATAACTATCGCGGCTTCTTCATCACTCATTGACTCATACGGCCCTTTGTTGAGTAGTTCACTTCGCTGTCTGGCTTCTTCCAGACTGTTGCCAATGTCTTCCATTGATTTTATCGACTGGAGTAAATGATCAACCATTGGCTCCAATTCCTGTTTGGCCAGTGAGCGTAGCGTACCAACTTCCTCGCGCCCTGTTCTTAGCCGTTTGCCAAACAGTTGTCTGGTATAATCAGGCTGCTTTTTAATAATCTTTGCCATTCTCTTTTTATTAACTTTGGTATTTGCATGATCGGCAGCCATATCCGTAAAAAAGAAAGCCACATAGCACAAGACTCCACTCAAAGTAATCTTTGGAGCGACAGGGGTTAAATTGATGGTGCTTCCTCTTTTTCCAGCTATTTTGAAAATTTTTACCAGGTTTTTATATAAGGTTCCTTTGACTTGGGTATAGAAAAAATCCTGAATCATGCTTTTCAAAATCCCGGCTGATTTAAAGGCCGCAGATTCTTGTTTAGGCTCAATTCCCACATTGTCAGAATCCGGTTGGCTCGCTGTGTGCCGGGCAGGATTCATCCAGTGAGGAATGATTTGCTGCATCCATTTTTTTTCATTGGTTTTTATCTGGTAGCCGTGAATGGTTAACTTTCTGTTTGTGGTGACACTCTTGAACAGTTCTTCTCTTTTTTCAGGAGGCATATCTTTAAATTTTGAATTCCACAGGTCTTCCAGATCCTTTATATGCCGGTTTTCAAGAATGGTGCGGCTGATCACGACATTCTCGATAAGCTTGTCAAAGTAAAATAAATTGGCTTTCAGTTTTTTTCTTCGCTCAAAGTACAGTGCTTTCTCATTCTCTAAAGCAATAGACTCTGCCAGTGTCTTCTGTTCCTTTTCTGCCATTGTTTTGAGTTTTATTGCCTGTTTTTCGAGATCGGCATAAGCGTTGTATATCTGTGAAAAGGTTTTATGAGTGCATCGATAACGAAGTTTGTTGATGAGCTTTTTTCTTTTCTTGTCGTTTGACTTATCAAAGTTGGTATAGTCAAAGTCAGCGTATTTTTTTATTTGTTTAAGTCCTCTGACCATCCTGACCCTGCGCCAGAGTTCGGTACTGGAAGACCAGAAAGCGATGTAACCCAGGTCAGTGATCAGTCCGACAGCAACGGCAATACCAATGGCAATTCCAGCAGGTGGGAAAATAGCAGTGAGGATGGCTCCAGTAAGTAAAATAAAGAAATTGTAAATCTGGTTTCGTTTATTGCGTAAGATATTTCTCTTTATTCTGTTGCCAATATCTTTAAGGTGTATATTTGCAAAAAAACGTTCTCCTGAAGCCAGTCGTTGAATATGTTTACTGTCTTCTTTCTCGATAAAATGACCTGTTTTCTTCGGCTCAGGTAGCTGAGGAAGTGGCGGCTGCTGATGATCGAGGGCTGCACTGTCAATACTTTTTACTTTATTGCCGGTTGCTGATTTTTGTTCTTCAATGGGCAGAACCAGGTTGTTTCGTAACTCTTTTTTAAACTCAAGCATTCGTTCAAAAGTGAACGTTTTTTCATCTTTTATGCCAACCTTTATTAATAAGTTTTTAATATATTCATATTGTTGTTCAGGATGCACTCCATATTGCTCTCTTCCCTGAAGTTGTTGCTGCATGACGGGTAAGCCGGAGGTTTTTTCATACTGCATTGCCAGGCGAATTTTTCTATGGATATGCGTCAGTAGTACTTGCTGCAGGAAGCCATCAGGTGGTGTTTTACCTTTACGTAAATACTCATAGGCCATATCCATGCTGCTGAGTTGAATGGATTTGACGACAGCTTCCATCGTTTCTGTGCTGATAGCGATATTTCCATCCGAAATACCCAGTCTGCCATCTTCTGATCGATGCAGCTTGATGTGGCCAGCATGCAGTTTTAATGCAGCAAGTACCTTCTGTGGGTTCTCTGGATTGTATTTGGTCAGATCATCAACCAGATCACTCACTGTCATTGAGGGGGCAGGGTGAATAAAGCGATTTATTTTTTCCTTACAGAAAGAGATTAAACGGTTATGCCAGTGCCTGGATTCAATATGCTCAGCCGCTTGAATGGTGGTCTCAACCGATTTTATTTCCCGGGTATCCGTGGCGTGTTGACCTTTACCGGGTTCGGATGGCGGGTATCCTGCGTGGTGCGAAGAAATATGATCTGTAGATGGTATCCGGGGCATTCCTCATTCCCTAAGGTAACCCTTATTAAAGGCTTGAATTGACTTATTGATCATTTGTAAAAATGATGCATTGCCTGCCCAGCGAACAATATAGAAAACAGACAACTTTTCCATGCAACATGACAAGCTGTTCAACTAACTATAGACAATCAGAATTGGAGAAAAGTGCATTTCCTGCATCTGAAGCGGCAGGAAATGTGGCATATACCAAGGGGGGAAGAGGAAAAACGACAGGTGCTGATATTCAGGTCCTGTCGAGCACCAGGTAACTGTAAGTCAGTGGCTGCTCATCTTCTGATTGGGTGTCTTCCCGGGAGATTTCCCGCCACTCCTGCGGGTTGATGTCCGGGAAAAAGGCATCACCGTCAAAACTTTGATACACCCGGGTCAGGTAAAGCCGGTCAGCCTGATCAATCGCCTGTCGATAGATCTGTTCGCCACCAATGACCATGATTTCTTCGTTACCGTTGATCAGGTTAGCCGCCTCCGCCAGGGCAATCCCATCATCCAGGCTGTGCACTACGCTGACGCCCTCATGGTGCCAGTTTTGATCCCGGGTAATGACGATATTGGTTCTGCCTGGCAGAGGCTTGCCCAGTGAGTCAAAGGTTTTCCGGCCCATGATCACAGGCTTTCCCATGGTAACCGCTTTGAAATAGCGCAGATCTCCCGGCAGATACCAGGGCATTTTATTATTGATGCCAATGGCGTTATTGTCTGCCACCGCAGCGATCAGGGCCAGTTTCATCCATGTTACTCCTTTTTTGAACCATACAGCTGTGAACCACAAAGACAACGCGTGTAAATCGCTGTGTCTTCCCGGTAGAAAATTTACGGCTTCGGGTTAAATACGCCAACATTCTCATGCCCTTCTTCCCGAAGGTGCATAGCATGCAGCTGACTCATTACACCCCTTTCGCAGTAGAGCAGGTAATGTCGATTGTTGTCCAGCTCCGGGAAGCGTGTGCGCAGCTGATAGAAGGGAATGATCACCACCTCGCGTCCGGGCATGGTAAATGGCTTTATCTCTTCTTCAGTGGGGTGACGAATATCGATAATCACTTCACCCTGATGTACTTCACTAACCACCTCAACTTCTTCCCGGGTCAGGTCATCCGCAATGATGTCGTGGATAGAGACCGTTCTCCGGCTTTGAATAGCATGTTCGAGTACATCGAAGTTGACCCGCTCCTCTTCTGCCACAATTCTCTCTACCCTGGCCCGGGTGGTGGGGTTTTTCGAGATCACTGCGCAGTATTCCGGAATATTACGAACGAATTCTTCAGTACCGATTTGTATGGATATATCGATGATTGCCTGCTTATCCATGGTAATCAGAGGCCGGAGCACCAGGGCATCGGTTACCGAGTCAATCACTGCCAGGTTAGGCAGTGTCTGGCTGGAAACCTGACCAATGGCTTCGCCGGTGACCAGTGCCGCCATCTCCATCTCTTTAGCCACCTTAGTGGCGGCCCTGAGCATCATTCGCTTGAGAATAACGCCCATCTGGGCGTTGTCCACTTTGGTCAGTATTTCTTCGACAACCCCTTCAAAAGGTACGGTAACGAACTTAACCTGGCGAGAAGAACCAAAGCGGTTCCACAGGTAGAAAGCCACCTCTTTTACTGCCAGCTCGTGGGCATGCCCACCCAGGTTGAAGAAGCAGAAGTGAGTGCGGATACCGCGCTTCATGGTCAGGAAGCTCGACACCGTAGAGTCAAAACCGCCGGAAATCAGCGAGAGAACCGGCTCCTGAGACCCGAGGGGATAGCCACCCAGACCTGCTCCCCGCTTCTTGGTCATAAAATAGCGGTCATTCTTGATATCAATACGAACCGTTATTTCAGGATTTTTCAGGCTGACCCCTTTGGCTTCGGTCTGCTGGATAAGGCCGCCACCGACAAATCGCTCTACCTCAATGGACTGGAAATCGTGCTTGCCGGTCCGGTTACAGCGAACGCAGAATGTTTTGCCCGCCAGTGTTTCTGAGTGAGCCTCAACGGCTTTTTCCAGAACATCGTCCAGGCTGACCAGCTTGTGCTCCGCCACCTGTAGCCAGTAGGCTATGCCCGGGATATGGCTTAACAGGTCACCGACCTCTGCCATCAGGATCTGATCATTGCTACTGGTCGTGACTTCTATATGATCCCATACACCGCAGACATCGATATTCTCATCCACACGCTTGAGAATGGTGCGAATATTTTTACGCAGCATTTTAATAAAGCGTTTTCTTACCGGGGCACTTTTAATGGTGATTTCCGGAAACAGTTTGATGATGAACTTCATGGATCAGGAGACCTTGTGGGCTGGGTAGTCAAGGCGGGTAGGACGGATAACTTAACCATTCGTTAACGGCGCATTATACCGAATAACCGAGAGCTCTGGCACCCTTGTAGCACGTTGCAGGATGACCCCGGGAAACCGGCTTATATGGATCGTAATTGGTATTTGTCTCTATGCCGGTAAGTAATGCTGCAAATCCCCTGTCAAAGGGGTTACACTGTCAGCCGCTGTTTGGTCAGATGGGTGTAGTAAAAGCTGTTTGCACTTATTTGGTGCGCTTATGGTTTTCTCTGCACCGTATCGGGCGGGCTTTTTCCGGATCTTGAGGTGCCTTGCATTGTTCAGGTGCGTGAGAGCCGTGAACATGTGTACTTTGAGCAGCCTGAGGAGGATAAGGCAAGCAAAAACTGTGTGAACCGGTCTGGTATCTGGCTGTTTCCCGGTCTCTTTTTGCTCAATGTTTGCCTTTTTTCAGATGTTCCACTGAAAAGCACTGTTTTTGTCCATCCCATCTGATCAAGTTGCAAAATGTGGCATAGCTATTGCTCATGGTCCAGCAAACGAATCTCCTGGCTGCTCGTTGATGAGACAGCAAAGAGATTGATCAGTAAACCGCCTGATCTGGTTGCCAGTGCGGTGTTTGTCCGGTTTTTTTGTCCTCCAGAGGGGAAATAATAAATGTCGAAGACTCTTAGCCTGATTAAGGAACATGACGTTAAGTGGGTTGATCTGCGTTTCACCGATACCAAGGGTAAAGAGCAGCACGTATCGATTCCCATTGGTGAAATAGACGACGAATTCTTCGAAGTCGGCAAAATGTTCGACGGTTCCTCTATCGCTGGCTGGAAGGGCATTAACGAATCCGACATGATTCTGATGCCAGATGACAGCACGGCTGTCATCGATCCATTCACTGAAGCCACCACCCTTAACCTGCGCTGTGACATCGTGGAGCCATCCACCATGCAGGGTTATGAGCGTGACCCACGCTCTGTTGCCAAGCGTGCCGAAGAGTACCTGAAGTCTACCGGCATTGCCGACACTGCGTTCTTTGGTCCTGAGCCAGAGTTCTTTGTGTTTGACGACGTTAAGTGGAGCGTTGATATCTCCGGTGCTTCTTACGAAGTGAACTCAGAAGAAGCGGCATGGTCTTCCAACGCCAAATTTGAAGGCGGCAACATCGGTCATCGTCCAAAAGTGAAGGGCGGTTACTTCCCGGTACCACCGGTTGACTCCCTGCACGACCTGCGTGCCGCCATGTGTGATGCCATGGAAGCCCAGGGTCTGGACGTTGAAGTTCATCACCACGAAGTAGGTACTGCTGGTCAGTGTGAAATCGGTGTCAAGTTCAACACCCTGGTAAAGAAAGCTGACGAAGTTCAGATTCTGAAGTACGCAGTGCATAACGTTGCTCATGCCTATGGCAAGACCGCTACCTTTATGCCGAAGCCACTGGTAGGCGACAACGGCTCCGGTATGCACGTTCACATGTCTCTGTCCAAGAACGGCGAGAACCTGTTTGCTGGTGACGGCTATGCAGGCCTGTCTGAAGAAGCCCTGTACTACATCGGTGGTGTAATCAAGCATGCCAAGGCCATCAATGCCTTTGCCAACGCTTCTACCAACTCCTACAAGCGTCTGATCCCGGGCTTTGAGGCTCCGGTTATGCTGGCTTACTCGGCCCGTAACCGCTCTGCTTCTATCCGTATTCCCTACGTGAACAGCCCTAAGGCCCGTCGTATTGAAGTACGTTTCCCTGACCCCACTGCCAACCCATACCTGGCCTTTGCGGCCCTGATGATGGCCGGTCTGGACGGGATCAAGAACAAGATCCATCCTGGCGATGCGGCTGATAAGGATCTGTACGATCTGCCACCAGAAGAAGCGGCCGAGATCCCAACGGTTTCTGCCAGCTTTGAAGAATCCCTGGCTGCCCTGGACGCTGACCGTGAGTTCCTGACGGCCGGTGGCGTATTCACAGACGACATGATCGATGGTTACATTGAACTCAAGAAGGAAGAGTGTCTTGCCGTTAGCCAGACAACTCACCCGGTAGAGTTTGATCTGTATTATTCTGTCTAAACCGTTTTTGCAGACCGGATAAGCTGTCGTTTAACCTCAAGCCAGAGCGAAAGTTCTGGCTTTTCTCTTTCTGATGAACCCTGTAAATGCACGACTGAATGGATGTAGGCGGCAGACGTACACAGGGGCCATTACCGGGAAATAACCAGCATGCGTTTTCCCCGTTACTACCTGTTAAAAAGTCTTGGTAACTATTAAGCTAACCAGTGCTCAACACGATATAAGCCGGATATGACTTCACTAAGGCAAGAGGCTCATGAATATAAAAAAGGCAATGGTTTGGTCTTTTCTGGCGGTGATTCTGCCCCTGGTATCAGTGAACTTTGCGTTTGGCACGATTTACAAAACAGTGGATCAGGACGGAAATGTGATCTTTACTGACTCCCGACCTGCGGATCAGCCCAGTGAGGAGGTCAAGTTACGCCCGATTACGCCAATGTCTCCAGCACCGGAGAATAAGCCTGAATTACCAAAACCTGCTCAAAAAGTGAGCAAGAAGCCCTACGGCAGACTGCAGATTATAGAGCCAGCCAATAATGCCACGGTGCGTAACCAGGGAAATTTCACGGTAAAAATTGTCACAGCACCCAAAATCATTGATGGTCACAAAGTTCGCCTGCTGCTTGATGGAAAGGTGGTGGCGGGCCCCAAGCGAAATTTAACCTTTGAACTTGAGAATGTGGATCGTGGTACCCACAACCTTGTCGTGGAGATCATTGATAACCAGGCCAAAGTCATTCAGTCGTCCAGCAATACGATCCATGTCCATCGAATCTTATTCACGCCCGCAGTATCTATAAACCCTCCTGCCTCCTGACGGCTGCACCAAAAAGGGGAGAGTGAGCTATAGGCTTTCCCCCACACTTTCAGACCAGCCCATAGTTTTGCTAGTTTAATCTCCATAAACCTGGTGCTCTGATTATATTAATGCACTATTATGGTGCAATTGAAGCTGGCAAGTTGGAATTAACGTTTGAGCATCTTTTCGATGGTACGTACTGATATGGCCCGAATAGATGAAATATCAGGCAGGTTGGAAGTTTCACGGTAAAAAGTCTGGCTTGCCATCAAGGGTGGTTTGGTTTTTGCATTAACGATAGCCAATACCGTTTCGCATCAGATTCAGGTCAACAGAGCCTGAAATGCACCATAAAAGTAATAACAATACCTGACCATGAAGCAGCTTTTACCTGGCTCTTTAGAAGAGATAATCCCTGAAACAGGAACTATGCAAAACATCATTCTGGATAACCTGAATACCGTGGTGATGGTGCTCGACCGGGAGTTCCGGGTGATTACCCTGAATCCGGCGGCAGAAACCCTGCTGGATACCAGTTTGAAAAGGATTCTGAACCAGCCGGTAACCACGGTGATTCCTGACGAAAACTTCAAGGCTGATCTGGATCGCAGTCTGTCTCAGTATCAGAAGTTTACCCGTCGGGAAACCGACTTTCCCATCAATGGGGAGATGATCAATGTGGATTACAGCATTTCACCCATCACCTGCGGGGAAGCAAGGCTGCTTCTGGAAATCAATCCCCGTGACCGGGTTCAGAAAATTACCCGGGAAGAGTCTCTGATCGCCAAGCAGGAAACCTCCAGAATTCTGGTTCGGGGGCTGGCCCATGAAGTAAAAAATCCCCTTGGCGGTATTCGTGGCGCGGCTCAGCTTCTGGCCAGGGAACTGGAGGACCAGGGGCTGAAAGAATTTACCGGGATTATTATCCAGGAAGCGGATCGGCTCCGTGACCTGGTCGACCAGATGCTGGGGCCGCTTCAGCCACCAAAAATGGAAGACCTGAACATTCATGAAGTACTTGAAAGGGTGATGCAGTTAATCAATGCCGAAACCGGTGGAGAACTCAGGCTCAAACGAGACTACGATCCAAGTATTCCCGATATACCGGGTGACTTTGAACGAATGATACAGGCCATTTTGAACCTGGTGCGCAATGCCATGCAGGCCATTGATCAGGCTATGCCGCGATCTGAAGGCCTGATCACCCTGAGAACCCGTATTGCAAGACAATTTACCATCGGCACCCAGCGACGGCGGCTGGTTTGTCACTTGTCCATTATTGATAACGGGCCAGGAATTCCGCCTGATCTGATCGACAATATTTTCTACCCCATGATCAGTGGTCGTGCCGATGGAACGGGCCTGGGGTTACCCATGGCACAGTCCATCATCAGCCTGCATCAGGGATTGATTGAGTGTGAGAGTAAGCCGGGTGAAACCATTTTTAACGTGTTCTTACCCATCACCAGAGAACCGCTTTCGCTGGATATGACACAGGAGTGAGGTATGAGTTTGAGTTCCAAAGTCTGGATCGTGGATGACGACCAGGCAATACGCTGGGTTCTGGAGCGGGCCCTGAATTCAGCCGGTATCGAAACACAATCCTTTGATGCGCCGGAAAAAGTGCTGGCAGCGCTGGAACACAGTGAACCGGAGGCCCTGATCAGTGATGTCCGGATGCCGGGCATGAACGGTTTGCAACTGATGAAGGCGGTTCATGAACGGAAGCCGGATATTCCCGTTATTATCATGACGGCACACTCGGATCTGGACAGCGCCGTGTCTTCCTACCAGAGCGGAGCATTTGAGTACCTGCCGAAGCCTTTTGATATTGATGAAGCGGTAGCGCTGGTCAAGCGCGGTCAGGAACATCGCCAGCAACAACTGGCTGAGGCAGCGGTTCCGGAGGCCTCCCTGCAACAGGAGGAGTCTACGGAGATTATCGGTGAAGCCCCTGCCATGCAGGAAGTGTTTCGTGCCATTGGCCGCCTGTCGCACTCCAACATCACCGTATTGATTAATGGTGAATCCGGCACCGGTAAAGAGCTGGTGGCCAGGGCACTGCATCGCCACAGCCCCCGGGCGGAGCGATCTTTTATTGCCTTGAATATGGCAGCGATTCCCCGGGACCTGATTGAGTCTGAACTCTTTGGTCACGAAAAAGGTGCATTTACCGGTGCCGGAGGCATGCGTCGTGGGCGTTTTGAACAGGCCGGTGGTGGTACCCTGTTTCTGGATGAAATTGGCGATATGCCCGCCGATACCCAGACCCGCTTACTGCGCGTGTTGGCCGATGGCGAATTTTACCGCGTGGGTGGGCACACGCCGGTTAAAGCCGATGTGCGAATTATTGCAGCGACCCATCAGAACCTTGAAAAACTGGTGGCAGAAGGCAAGTTCCGTGAAGATCTTTTTCACCGACTGAATGTCATCCGGGTACATCTGCCAAAGCTTAAGGATCGTCGTGAAGATATTCCACGACTGGCGCGTTTCTTTCTGGACAAGGCAGGCAAAGAGCTTGAAGTGGAACCGAAAATCCTGCACCCTGAAACGGCCGGTTACATCAGCACTCTGGACTGGCCCGGTAACGTCCGGCAGTTGGAAAACACCTGTCGCTGGTTAACTGTGATGGCCTCTGGCCGTGAAGTGCTGGTCTCTGACCTGCCCCCAGAGTTGATGGATAAGGGAGACAGTGACCTGGGTTCGGTAACCGGCTATGGCAGCTGGCAGCAACTGTTCCGCCAATGGTGTGATCGTGAGCTGGCAGCGGGGCAGGTCGGCATTCTTGATCAGGCGGTGCCTGCCTTTGAAACCATTGTTATTGAATCAGCACTGGCCCATACCGGTGGCCGTAAAAAAGATGCAGCAGAGTTACTGGGATGGGGCCGGAATACGCTTACCCGGAAGATTAAGGAGCTGAACCTGGAGCCTTCAGCGCCTTTGGAAGAGCCCTCAGCGCCTTTGGAAGAAGAGCTGATTGGTTAAGTACCGCAATATCTAAGGGCATAAACGACACGGAGACAAAAAGTTTTTATATCGTATTTCTGTTTCCATGGTTAAAAAGCTTACTCCTGATATAAGGAAATTTTACAGGACATAAGGTCAATAGTACGTCTTTCACACTGCCTATACTGAAAACAGGATGTGGCAGTAAGGCAGTAGCATCATGGAACGGACTCTATCTCTACGCCAGAGAATTGGCGCATTTTTCCTATTTGGTATATTTGCCGTCACTTCGTTGACATACGTTGAAGCAGCGACCCAGGGAAAACCGGGTAACACCTCCACCGGTTCATTTTCTATCACGCTCATTGTTTACCCGTCCTTGCAGTCGCAGGTTGTCATTGTGGATGAGAGTGCAACGGATGAAAACGGTAATCCGGATATTATCCCAACCAGTACGCTGAGTTTTGATCGCCCGGTTTCCCTCTGTGTCTCAGGGCGTGGCTTATCCCAATTCAGCCTGGCCTCCAGCGGTGCCGACGGTGTTGATTTAAGCGTCTCTGAGCCAGCGGGAGAAACCCGGATTACCGGGCAGCCCTCCGCCATATTTGGTGTTGAAAACGACTGCCGTAACAGCAGCAGACAATTGACTGCCCAGCCGGTAGCCGGTTTTCAGGGCTCAAAACAGCCTGCGACGTTATTGATTCAAGCCGAGTAAGGGTAAGTTTCAGGCAACTTAGGCAGTAAAACCCATTTGAGATTATTTTTCGTGGCAATAGAATAGCGGAATATTGTTCATCCCCTGTCGCCTCAAACCTCCCTGGCTTATGCAGCGAAGTTTGGCCCGGGGCAAACCGGAATTGCCATTATATGTTCATGAAACGTCTTGTCCGTGGAGCCTGCCTGCTGGTCACTCTTATCGCCAGCTCACAAGTGCTGGCAACCATGTCTCTTGATCGTATGATCGTCTACTTCAAGCCAGACCAGCTGCCACGGCAGGATGTGGTGGTCTCCAATCCGGATAAAGAAAATCTCTACCTGCAAACTGAAGTGTACAACGTCATCAATCCCGGTACGGAGCAGGAAGAACGTATTCGGGTAACAGACCCCAATGACATCAAACTGCTGGCCACACCGGGAAAAGCCATTATTCCGCCCAATGGCCGTAAAACCGTAAGGTTGGTGAGTCTGGAAACCCCCAAAGATAAAGAGCTGGTCTATCGAGTAACCTTCCGTCCTGTGGTTGGTGACCTGGAAGCCAAACAAACCGCCATCAAACTGCTGGTAGCCTATCAGGCCCTGGTCTTTGTGCGCCCTCAGAACCCTGAGTATAAAGTGGAGGGTAAATTGGATAATGGCAAAATGACGTTTACCAATAGCGGCAATATCAACGTGGTGCTTCGTAATGGAAAATACTGCACCAGTAATGCGCAAGAGAGCTGTACTGACCTGAGCGACGGTACTCGTATTTATGCCGGTGAAAGTTGGGAAATGCCTCTGCCCGAGGGTGCAGCAAAAGGTAAAGGGTTTATTCAGTATGGCCTGTTCGATGGTGAGTTTGAGGAGACTCAGAAGTTCTCTCTGTAAATACAGGCGATTTGTCGCTTGGTGAAGCTCCCGGTGGGATGATTCGAGAGTTCCTTAACAGAACCATCTGGCACCCTGCCGAAATCTTGGGAACAGGATTGCCGGAGACCCGGAAACAAATCAATATAGCTCTCCATGGCAATATGATTCTGATCCACTTTAACGGATAAGGTTTTGAGATCACGGGGCAGTGTCAGCACCACCTGCTCAAGGTCGGCAGTAGCCTTATGGTTGGAAAGCAGCAGGTCCTGATGTTTCTTCATATGGCTGGCCAGGGTATCCACCCCCTTGCTGGTATCCACCTGGTTACGACGCACCTTCCTCACTTCTTCTAATCGGGTCAGGCGGAACTCGTAACGTTCGACGGTCATTATTATCATCCTCATCACTTGCCTGGAGTGTCAAAGCCAGACCAGAGCAGTAGAAATGCAAATATTCAAACTGCTGCCTTTGAGTTACGGTCGGGAGCGGTGTTGTCAGTGCGGCAAAGTAAAGAGCAACGCAAACGAGAAATGAGTTTTGCCGGGCCGTAATGTTTGTGGTAAACAGGCTGTTTGTCAGTTGGTAGTTTTATTCGGTAGTGAGTTGTGAGATTTTCTGTTTTATGGGGAATTCTCCTCTTTCTTTCATTTCAGGTTGATGGATTACAGGGTAGCCGGGTTGAGCAGGGCGGTAACCAGCCATTCATAAATATGCCCGACGATAACTTCAGTGAGGTCTGGAGCGGCGAAGAAACGCTGGTTCTCAAGACATCCTTCTGTCTCACGGTTAGCCCAGGGGATGATATGAAAGAACTCAGATTTGGACCCTTGAGCACCGGCCTCTATAGAAGTGGACTTAATGACAGTTTCATCAGCAAAGTGGTGTTTACCGGCAAAGGCAAGGCGGTAGAAGGAAAAAAAATAGAGCTTCAGCCCGACAGGACTTCAGTAGCAACTATTGCCTCAGGCAGTTCTTCAGGTCCATCCCAGTGTCCTGATTATGAATTTGAACTGCAGATTCATATCGCCAGTAAAAAAATAGAAACGCTTGACTTGCTTGGACTGCAAAAGGCCTGGCTGGACTTCACTGTCGGGCCTCCTAGCCGCCGGGAGTCAAAAATAATCCGGATTGATCTGGATATTAAAACACTGTACCGCATCTCCGGCTTAAGTGATGTTGAGATTACCCCGGAAGATGGTGGCGGCGCATGGTTGTGGAAGGAAATGCTTTTTTGTGTGTATGGTACCCATGGCACTTATTACAGGGTGAGTCTGAAATCCGCCAGACGTCCCCTTGAGGGCTTTTACCTGTCAGACAGTACCAACCGGAACAAAATTTCTTATCGCATCAGTTTAAGGGGGGATGGGAGTTCAAATTGGAGTATTTTTAATGGTCCGGGTAAAAGCAAATATAAATATAAGAGCAGTCGCAGTAAAATCTGTAATGGTTCCACCAATGTCAGGTTACGGGTGGAGATTCTGAAGTCAGATCTTCCGGCACGCAGCGCAGGCAGTTACAGCGATGTTATGGAAATAACCATTGAGCCGTAAAGCAGACACGGAGTTTCAATGTAGTTTGCATTCGTTCCCACGCGGAGCGAGGTTGACCCGAAACCTGCGTCCCGAAACCCGGAAAAATGGTCTTGATGCAGGTCGGTTCGCAGGCGAGCCGACTCGTGGCCTACGCGGTGAGACCCTTTTATGGGTTTTGCGACAACCTCAGGAGCATGGGGACGAGAGAAAAAGTGTCCGGAAAAGTGAAGTAAGGAAAGGGATAAGCCAGATATTAGTATCAGTCTTCTCATAAAGGCTCAACGGTGAGATAAAGTGTGCCTTTGTATACTCCGGCTGGCTTACCATTTATCCATTTATCCAGAACCACAACCCTCACTTTAGTGTTGTTACTATCACTGCAATTTAGCGAGGTACTGCTGTTCTTTGCCTCCAGCCATTTTCCGGGATCGACCTTACTAAGCTTGGACCCATCGCTGGATAAACGCACCCTGTAGGGAATGGTGTTACTGCCATTGGAAAGAAGGAAGGGGGCGTTTGCTTCTGCGCCACCGCTGGCCTTTATACGATAATCAGCGCCCCCTGACACAAACACGCAAAAGGGCTCATCCTGGCGATAGCGATTATTGCCTCGTCTGGTCAGCACCATATCGTCCAACCCGCTGATCTTGACCAGGGTTGGCAAGTTTACCGTGAAATTAACATCAGAATGGTAGCTCGCTGAACCCTGACCGATATCAACGGAAAAGTTACCGCTGTAACTGCCTGGCAGGATACTTTGCAGTTCGGAAGACAGCAGCTCAAACCGAACCCATGCTTGAGAAAAGGGCTGATCTTCACAGGAGGTGGCACCTTGCTGATCCGAAGTCAGATTTCTCGGACCAGGCTCTTCCCAAATGGAGTCGCCACTTACTGGAGCACCACCACGCCACTTAAAAGCAACCGGCAATGTATTATTACCATTTCTTAAGACAAAATCGTCACCTGCCGTATCGCCATCCACCTGCACATCAAACGGTAAACGACTCCAGGCGTTGATATCACTGTTAGCAGAGGGTTTTGTATAGGAAAGAATACAATATTGCTGTTCGCCGTAAATCACAGAGCTGTTATTCATGATCTCTTCTGTCTGAATCGTGATTTCCTGGTCTTCCAGCCCAATCACGTCAGTGCAGCGTTCACTGTTTCCGGAAAGTGAGCTGCATTCCAAAGTAGCAAAAGAGAGAGGGACCCATAGAGTGAAAACGATAGGGGGAAAGCACTTTAGAACGATCGAGAAAATATCATACAACATAACTGATTACTGTCAGTGCCATCACTTCGCTCATACTGAGATAAAAGATGGCCAGACCCTGTTTTATTATTCTAACGTCTGACTGATGTTACAGACTCTATAGAGTTGGAAACCAGCCTTATCAGATCAGGCTTATATACAAGGAGCTAATGTGACGGATTTTTCACCCAAAATCCATCCGGTCAAACAGCGTCGTATAACAAAGTGGAGATTGATGATGGCTGGTTAGTCCGGAGTCACCGTAAATGTCATCGTATCGATGTAAGTGCCTGCTGGCTTATTAATATCTGGCACTATCACCTCTACGATCATGTTTGTTGATGAACATTGATAGTCATCGGTGGCTGAAAACCCCTCTTGGTCACTATTTTTATCGTAAGACTTACTGGTTGCTTTGGAGTCTGTAACTGTAAGTTCATAGTTGATGTAATTGTTATCTCCATTTTTCAGAGCGAATTTTTGTTCAGGCCGACTGGTTCCAGTCAGGCTGGATGCTTCCAGTGAAAATGTATTAGAACCCATGGCATAAACACAGAACCGGTGGCTACCTTTGGCAGAGTTTCCACTGGGAATAAGGGGAATATTGCCCAGTTGTGATATTTGAATAACAGGCAATATCCTAAGTGTGACCTCAAATTCCATCCAGGCTGGACCAAGGCTTTTACCGTCCATAGTGGACTCAGAACTAAACCGGAAAAGGCTGCGATAGTTTCCTGTCATTCCAGTTTTCAGGATGTCTTCCCGGCGAACAGTCGCAGTAATAATCAGCTCATTATTTCTGCACAGGCTAAACCCATTATTGCCAGTCAGGGTGATCGACTGCCCTGGTTTAAATTCAGTTTTATCCTGGGGGGCTCTACCCGCAACAGATTCGATTTCAAGGGTTACAGGTACAGAATGGCCGCCATTTTTCAAGATATATTTGCTATCAGATGCGGGGCCATAAATACTGACTTGCGGATCAAACATTGTACGAGGTCTGCCTTCTAAATAGGCAATGGTACAAAACTGACTTTTACCGCTGGTTTCGGTATTTCCGGGAACAGACTTCTGGCCATTCCAGTCAGGCAAAGGCAGCATATCGGGAAGGCGCTTCACTTTAACCCAGTAGTTACCGTCCTGATCACAGTTGTTGCCAACACAGTCTCTATCACCATAGGCCGTTGTTACTTGAAAAGCGGTAATGCAGAAAAGAAAGAACAGGCAAGTTGAGAGAGGTTTTGCCTTTTTTTTATAGGTTTGTGTGACAACAGCGCTCACAGTATGTCCTGATAAATAGGGATTGGTTGGTTATGTTTCCAGATTTTGACAGCCTGTAGCGTTCTGCAGGCTGACTAACGGGTAGAAATGACATTATTCGTCAATAGCATTTCGCCCGGTAATCGCCAGCTGGCCCTCCAGCAACGGTGCACACTGGGCATCGGCAAGATCTATGGTGCCCATCTGCAATACATAACCGGCATTCAGTGGTTTAACCGGTAGCTGACAGAGCCAGCCATTGTTCAGTTCTACCTGCAGGTTACCGACATCGGAACGGGTTTCCAATTGGAACATACCGATATCGTCTGTACTGCCAGGGAAGAGGCCCCCGTTAATACGGGCACCTTCCAGTGGCAGACCGTTAAACAGTAGTCGTCCAAACAGCAGCTGCAGGGGAATCGCTTCGTAATCCAGAGTCACCACATTGCCAGGGTAGAGGGTGACAGTTTTTTCCCGCTCATCAAAGCTGTAAAGGGTTTCACCGGCCGGACTCAGGCTGACCCGGTATTGCTCGTAGGGTGACAGGGCAATAATGGATGGGGAGCCGGCAATGGCATAACCACGACGCTGGCCATTTACCTTTACGTCAAATACATCACCGGGGCGGCCATCCAGATTCACCACCAGGGCGCTCTCGGCACGCTCTTCACCACCCAGGGCAAACACTTCACCGTCCGTCAGGAAGCTGGTGCTCATACTGCCGCCCCAGGAGGTGATACTGCTGTCACTGCTGCGGGTATGGCTGGCACTGAAGCTGGCCCGGCCATAGTGGTTGGCGTACTGCACGCTGCCATCCATACGTTCATCACCGGTGCCGCCTTCAACGCCTGCATCAACACGCAGATCGCCATCCAGCAGATGACCATCAACCCAGGAGGTAGAAAGCCGCAGTCGTTCAGAACTGTCGGTTTCACCATTCCGCTTGCTGATCTGTGCCCGTGGTGTGGCCCGGAAGTTCCAGCGGTCTGCACGGTAACGGAAGCTGAAGCTGACCAGGCCAATCTCGGTATCGCTGGATTTGCTCAGGCTCAGGGTCACATCGCCATCGTAATCAAAGGTGCGAAATAGAGTACGGCGATAGTCCAGGCTGTGAGTACGGGTCGGGTCCTGCTCTTCGTTGTTGTCGTCATAGCTCTGGTTCAGGCTGTAACGGTAGCCCAGGCTGCCGTCGAACAGGGGCATGGAAGCAGAAAAAGAGTGCTGTTCAAAGGCGTTGCCAAACAGGCCGGGTATTTCATTGCCATCATCATCAACATCGTTAGTCAGTGACTCATCGTGCCATAAACGACGGTAGTTTCCCGAAAGTGATAAGTCACCCAGACTCAGACGACTGTTGACGGTAAAACCCTTGCTGCCATTATCTGCCAGCATCAGTGATGGTGAGATCTCATAACGGTAGCCAAAGTGGTAAAGCCCGAACTCCATCAGGGCGTCGTCATTATTGATGGCCACCGCACCTGTGGCGGCCAGAGTATCAAGCACCCGACGGTTGGCTCCGGCGCGGGTCAGCCATTGTTCCGTCAGCTCTGGCAGGGCTTTATCCGCTTGACGGTTCACCACCCGGCCGGTTTCCATAAAGAACAGCCATTCGCCGCTGGGTGGAATCTGGCTCTGCTTGGCAAAGAAGCGGGTTTCCGTGGTGGTCCGATTGCCGCTTTCATCGAGAATACGAATTTCAATATCGTAAGCGCCACTGGGAAAGCTGCTGGTATCCAGCTGCTGGGAACCTGCCTCGAAGAACTCGCTGTCGATCAGTCGGTCATCCTTGCGCACTTCCACCCGGCCACGGGTGGGCAGGAACACGGCCACCGGCATACCACCGGAGAAGTCCAGGTCTTCCCGGGTATTGTTGGAACTGTTAATTCGCAGGCCGACCATCGGCTGGTCAGAGGTCAGGTTGAAGCCAAAACCGCTGGTGGATAACAGACCAGCGTTGTATTCAACCCCTTCAAAGTCCCGCTGACCGTACAACTGATTGACGGAGAAGTGGTTGGTATCGGAATAGTCCCAGCTCCAGTAGAGGTTGTTTTCTTTCCAGGCGGCCATGGTCAGGCCATTGAGTGTATAGCTGTTATCGCTGCCCTCGGCTGTGGAGCCGGAAACCGCCGCAGAAAAGTTCTGCATCAGGGCAAAGCCCGCATCGGAAGGGGGCAGGTATTTGCGCACATCGGCGGCGCGGGTCAGCATAAAACGACGGTTGATGAATATATCCACACGGAAGCGGGATTCGTCAAAGATTACCCCGGCCACCCGCGTTTCCAGGATACCGCAGTTTTGTGATGAATCATTCAGGCACACCCGATCACTATGGCTGTTCAGTTCGCCGGTCAGGGTGCTGACAATCAGGGTTGGGTCATTCAGATTACCGATCTGGCGCACCAGCTCAGCGGGGTTGGGCAGTTCAATAATGCCGGGGCTGAACGAGGCCAGCTGGGAGCCGATATAGCGGTTGCCGAAATAGATATCCACCAGGGATTGCTGGGTGCTGCTGAGATCTTCAAACCCGGCGGGTGGGTTGGTGGCGGCAAGAAAAATAGGGTCGGCAGCAAGTGCCATTTGGCTGCAAGCGCACATGGAAAATACAAAAAACAATCTAGCGATGTACTGCCAACGACGCATAATAGGTGGTCTTATCCTGGTTGTTTAACCACAAAGATGCTGAAAATTGCTCCAGTATTTTCAGCGTTTTCACGATCCCTGGCGGTGGCACAGGGATCTCAGAGTTTATATTCTCGTTCCCACGCTCTGCGTGGGAACGAGGCCAGCGAACCGGCCTACCTTTGTTTCAAGAATCAAGACCTGACCCTTGTTTGCTTTTCTGGACCCTTGTTTCTGACCCTGGTTTCTCTTACTTGACTCCAGTTTTTGGGTATGCATTCCCACGGGGAACCGTGGGAATGAGGTCAGATTGGGAATACAGTTACAGTAACTGTGTCACTAAATACACCTGTTCCCTTTGTGCCTTTAACTTGAACTGTAAGGTCTACAGCATTGTAAGTAGAGCCATCAGCACAAGAAGTTGTATCTACAGCATCAGATGAATCTTGTGTTGTGTAGCCCACAGTACTGAATTCACCAGAGTCAAGCTCAGATGCACCACTACCCCAGACTGATTCTTTTGCGTTAGAGGTGTCAGTTATGGAAACAGAATAGTTAGCACCATTTTCGGTTGGAGTGCCTAATTTGAAACTTCCTTCCACACTGAGCCTGACAGTATTATTAGTGTCATTATTTTTGACGCATAGATTCATAGCAGGCGACTTGTCATTACCTGTAAAGTACAAATCATTAAAGCCCCATATTTGTACAATTTGCCCAAGGCTAAGTTTAATATCAAAAGTTCCCTCAGATGTTGCCCCGAGACTTCCTTGAGTTTCGGCCATAGAAGCATTAGACCCCAACAACCCCAAAGAAACCGCCGTCGTCAGCGCCAATGTCTTTAATTTTTTCATTATTTTGCCCTCACGCAGTGGTTAACTGCTGTTTTCTTATGGTTACATTATTATACGGTGACGTTTAATTTGTGAGCGGGAAAAAGGGAAGTGCTCAGGGTGAAGAGTGAATGGTTACCAAGGTATGCCCAGCTCGCCAAGCCCAACCATTCACTGTTTACAGTTAACAATTCACTCACTCTTTCCGTAAACCCAGCCACAAACCTTCTCAAGTCAACACCGGAAAATGTTTATTTTACGACCAAAGTCTTTTTCTGCATTCACACAGACTAAAAGCATTTGGTCAGTCATTATATTTAGCCGCGATTTTTCAACATTCCGGAATTATACACAAGCTTTTTGTGACTTATATCAAATAAGTTTTCTAACCATCGGTTTTTACGAGTATGCAGTACTCAAGCATCTGTGCCTTGTGAATAATTGACAATTTTATGCTCGCGCAATGTGTCTCAATACCTATCATTTGATGATGTTTTACTGCCGCTTCTTCACGCTTGGGGTATTGCCTATTCCCATCCAACTTATGAGCAACGGCATTATGCCAATGCCACCGGGATGGTTTCTGAATGGCTGGCTGTTTGAGACTCAATTATCGCTATTTGGCGTCACAGAAATGTCATGCTCTTGGTCGGGGAGCGCTGTTACTCCCCGGCGTTTACCAATCTGACCTGATAACCGGGGAAGACAGCATCAACCGAGACAATCCAGGCCTTCTGCCTGAGCCTGGGCAACCAACAGGCGGTCAAACGGGTCTTTGTGAATCATGGGAAGCAAGCCGGACAGTTCGGTATGGTGGGGGTGGATAGAAAGCGGCGAAAAACCTTCATCTTCAAGGCAAGATGCCAGCTTAGCAAGGCAGTAAGTTTACCAATCCTTTTTTTATGGCGATTTGAAGCATGTTGGCTGTTGGCTGTTGGCTGTTGGCTGTTGGCCGAAACAGTTGCTGCACTTAAGCTTATCGGGCAGCGGGAGGCGAACCCAACTCAACTAATGCCCTCCAACACCCAGATACTCTATCATTGACACTCTGTCATCTATTGGATCTGCCCATGCTTGATGTTGTCCTCTACCAGCCGGAAATCCCCCCCAATACCGGTAATATTATCCGTCTCTGTGCCAATACCGGATTTCGTCTGCATTTGATAGAACCCCTGGGCTTTGAGCTGGATGATCAGCGATTGAAACGGGCGGGTCTGGATTACCATGAGTTTGCCGAGCTGAAGATTCATCCGGACTACTCAAGTTTTCTGGAATCCGTCAAACCAGGCCGGGTGCTGGCTCTGAGCACCAAGGGAACCAGTAATTACAGCTGCTGCACCTTTCGAGAAGGGGATGCCCTGCTGTTTGGCCCGGAAACCCGTGGCCTGCCAGCAGAGATTCTTGACTCTTTGCCGAAAGAGCAGGTGCTGAGATTACCCATGCTCCCGGACAGTCGGAGCCTGAACCTGTCCAATACCGTGGCGGTGATGGTTTATGAAGCCTGGCGGCAGATGGGGTTTATTGGTGGGCGGTAGTATACGGTTTCAATGTATTTGATGGGTTCTCTCTATCAATGACGCCCAAACTCCGTTCGTCCTGAGCGGAGTCGAAGGACGCAAACTCCATACCCTGAGGACTGTCCCAATCACCCTTCGACTCCGCTCAGGATGAACGGGGATAATAGACATCAAACTCATTGAAACCATGTACTAAGACCCGAAAGGCCAGAAGTTTTTATCCACCGTTTGCTGGAAACTCCAGGGGCACTGTTTTGGAAATGAGTTAACTGGCAGATTGGTTTCATCATGAGCATCTTCCACGGCTCGTTGATATGCGACAGGCAACATTTCGTTAAGTTTGCTTTTCAGCCCCGGGGAGTCCATTAATAAACGCTCAATCTGCTTTCTTTGTTCTTTTATGGTTATTACAGCGGAGGCAAAGGGGAGGGGGGGCAGGAAAAGGAAGCCGACTTCAGAAAGAAGTCGGCTAAGCATTAATCAGTTAACCGCTTCCGGCTGCTGCTTGGCAGACTGCTGTTCGCGGGCCTGCATATACAGCGCGTCGAAGTTTACTGGTGCCAGCATAAGCGGAGGGAAGCTGCCGCGCAGTACCAGGTTGTCGATGGCTTCGCGGGCATAGGGGAACAGGATATTCGGGCAGAAGGCACCCAGGGTACGGTGCAGTTCTTCTTCATCCAGACCTTTGGCCAGGAAGACGCCTGCCTGATGTACTTCAGTCACGAAAGCGGTTTCCTTCTTATCTGAAGGGTTGTTGCCGGAACCATTTTCCACGGTTACCGTCAGGGACAGAACCACTTCGTACAGACCTTCTTCAAGAGGGCGGTTGCTGGTGCTCAGGTCCAGTTTGACTTCTGGCTGCCACTGCTTCTGAAAGATCTCAGGGGCCTTTGGTGATTCAAAGGAGATGTCTTTCGTGTAGATTCGCTGCAACGCAAACTGCGGAGCCTGCTGTTGTTGAGAAGCCTGCTGATGATTTTCAGCCATTGTCATTTCCTTACTTTTGATGAGCTAATGATAAGCCAAGCGAATAACGCATTTTGGTAATGATCGTGCAGATTGTCCAGCCAGAGCCTATTTTCGGACCACTGGCAGGTTGTCAGAGGCCCAGGTGGACATACCACCCTGTAGTCTGACCACATTGGCAAAGCCCTCGGTTTTCAGGGTTTTGCCAACACTGCCGCTGTGCTGCCCCATGGCATCCACCACAATAATGGTCTTTTCGCGGTATTTCTCCAGTTCACCGGCACGCTCCTTGATTTTTGTATAAGGAACGTTAATGGCGTTGACGATATGACCTTTGGAAAAATCTGCCTTTTCCCGGACGTCGATCACCACGCCCTGGTCCTGGTTGACCATCTGGGTCAGCTGGGCGGTGGAAACGCTTTGCCCACCCTTGCGCATTTCAGTAAAGGCCAAAGCGCTGGCCAGCGCCACCAGTGCACCAACGTGCAGGGGATGGTTAATGATAAACTCGATGAATTGTTCCATGCCGACAAGCTGTCAATCTATCAATTGAAAGGTGGCAAGTATACTGATCCCGTCTCAGGAAAGTAAGGGAATGACGACGGAAAAAAGTGCTGGCCGACTTTTTGTGCGCCTTTTGGTATGTACGGCGCGTTAGTACAAAAAGCCACCGCCAACTAAAATGACTCCATAAACGCTGTCGGTGATATTTGTGCGGAAAGTTTCAGAAAATTGCAGAGACTTCCAGAGGATATCGCCGGTTGACGCCCCCTGGTGTGATAGTTTGCGCTGTTCACTCAAGAGCAGGCATTGCACTGGAAACCGGCGGCAAAGCAGGTAGAATGCCAACCATTCCACTCACCATAAGGTTGGTTCAAGAGATCGCGCTGATAAGTCAGACATTCAGCCTCTTCACCAGCCTTCCCGTTCGCCAAGGTTAAGACCCATGACTGATAAGCGCACACCTACCGCCCTGATCATCCTTGATGGTTACGGCTACCGTGAAGAAAAAGACAGCAACGCCATTCTGGCCGCCAAAACGCCGGTAATGGATCGTCTGTGGCAAGAGAACCCGCACAGCTTCGTTTCCGGTTCCGGAATGGACGTTGGCCTGCCCGATGGCCAGATGGGTAACAGTGAAGTTGGCCATATGAACCTGGGTGCAGGCCGCGTGGTTTACCAGGAACTGACCCGCATTACCAAAGCCATCCGGGACGGTGACTTCTATGAGAATGAGGTGATTACCGGCGTTGTCGATAAAGCCATTCATGCCGGTAAAGCCGTTCATATTATGGGGCTGGTATCTCCGGGTGGTGTTCACAGCCATGAAGACCATATCCATGCCATGGTTGAACTGGCTGACCGTCGTGGTGCCAAAGAAGTCTATGTTCATGCCTTCCTGGATGGCCGTGACACACCGCCGCGCAGCGCTGAATCGTCCCTGGCAAGGCTGGATGCCATGTTGCAGGAAAAAGGCATTGGCCGTGTTGCCAGCCTGATTGGCCGTTACTACGCCATGGACCGTGACAACCGCTGGGATCGTGTCCAGCAGGCTTATGACCTGATCACCGATGGCCAGGCCGAGTTCACTGCCGCAACCGCGGTTGAAGGTTTGCAAGCCGCTTATGAGCGTGACGAGAACGACGAGTTTGTTAAAGCCACCGTTGTTGGTGGTGAAGCCGCCCGGCTGAACGATGGCGACGCACTGGTATTTATGAACTTCCGTGCTGACCGCGCCCGTGAAATCACCCGTGCCTTTGTTGATCAGGACTTTGATGGTTTCCAGCGCAGCCGTGTGGCCGATCTGGCCGGTTTTGTGATGCTGACGCAGTACTCTGCGGACATCGATGCCCCCTGTGCCTTCCCGCCCAGCGAACTGGTGAACACGCTGGGTGAATACATGGAGAAACTGGGCAAAACCCAGCTCCGTATTGCGGAAACCGAGAAGTACGCTCACGTGACCTTTTTCTTCAGCGGTGGTCGTGAAGAGCCGTTTGATGGCGAGAAGCGAGTGCTGGTGGCCTCACCAAAAGTCGCTACCTACGACCTGCAGCCAGAGATGAGTGCTCCGGAAGTCACCGATCGTCTGATTCAGGAAATCCGCAGTGGCGAGCACGACCTGATCATCTGTAACTACGCAAACTGCGACATGGTTGGCCATACCGGTGATTTCAACGCAGCGGTCAAAGCGGTGGAAGCGGTAGACGCGAGCATTGGCCGTGTGCTGGAAGCCCTGGAAGAAGTCGGTGGCCAGTGCCTGATTACTGCGGACCATGGTAATGCCGAACAGATGGAAGACCCGACCACCGGTCAGGCTCATACTGCCCACACCTGTGAGCTGGTGCCACTGGTGTATGCTGGACCGCAAAGCATTCAGCTGAAGGATGGTATTCTGTCTGACCTGGCACCCAGCCTGTTGGCGCTGATGGGTTTGGAGCAGCCTGCCGAGATGTCAGGAAAGTCCCTGCTGATTAATTAAGCTGCTCTGTTTTTTCGATCAGAGTCTGAAGATAAGTGACAGGCTTATCTTCAGATGTTGTCGGACACCACAGGTTAAATGCCTTCACGTCGGCTTCTGTGAGGATAGTGATGGCTTTGATGATATTGCGTCGGGTGAGAGGGGCGACCAGAATCAGGTTCTCCCACCGAAGAATGCCTTTGTGCCGGTACTGGCGGTGTATGCCAGTTTCGATTGAGTTCTACAGTGGATGATGTGACGGTGTGCAGCACTTGCACAGCTTGTTGATCAGGGAGAGATGTGGCCAGTAAAAGATCATCAACAAAGGGAATCTCGGTAAAACCCTGCGCCAGTAAAGCATTCGGACAGAATTTAAGTAATTCTTTCGGAGTAGCCTCAAAGGTTGTCTGTTTATATTGAGTCACTTCTCTATAACAAACTGATCTTGTCGGCTGGGACGGACATGAAGGTCTGTCATCTTTTGGCTGTGAAGTGGCCTGATGCATGAACGAAGTAGGTTGGGCCGATGCACACGGCAGACCGTTTGCAGTCTTGGTGGGCGTTGAAGAATGGCTTGGCTGGGTAGTAGGGGAAAATGGTGGTTGTTGAGGCCTGTCTGGCATCGATGTCTGCGAAAATTGGTCGGGCATTGAATATTTGCCTGACTGACCAAAATAGGAATTAAAATTATTCATCGGTAACGTACCTTTAAATCTTTTATCAAGTTATTTCGGTCTCACGATTTTTACAAAGTACCATAATAGATGAATATTTATTTTTAGTTTGATTTTAAATTCGCAAAGAAACATTTATTTCATTTGCAGTGGTTATCAAAGAACTGAGGAGTTGTTCAGATCCCTGTCAGTAAAGACAGGGATCTGAAAGGCACTGATCGATCAGGAAACAATATCCAACAGTTCCACTTCAAAAACCAGCGTCGTATATGGACCGATGGCACCACCGGCTCCACGCTCACCATAAGCCAGGTGATAAGGAACAAACAGCTTCCACTTGGAACCCATGCTCATCATTTGCAGCGCTTCCGTCCAGCCGGCAATCACACCGGATACCGGAAATTCTGCAGGCTCTCCCCGTTGCACGGAGCTGTCGAATACGGTTCCGTCAATCAGTGTGCCATGGTAATGGGTTCTTACCGTGCTGGTACGGGTTGGTTTTTCGCCATCGCCTTCGGCCATTATTTCAAACTGCAGGCCGGATTCCGTGACCTGAACACCTTCACGTTTGGCATTTTCTGCCAGGAACTGTTCACCTTCGGCAGCAAGCACCCGAGCCTTTTCTGCTTCTTCTGCCTGCAGGCGTGTTTGCATTTCAGTAAAGGCTGCGTGCAGATCTTCGTGGGCAACAGCGCTTTCGACACCGTTCAGGGCATCTGCAAGGCCAGCCAGAACCGCATCAATCGATAAGCCCGCGATGGGGTTGGAGGCCAGCTGATCACCCATCTGGCGACCAATACCGTAGCTGACCCGCTCTTCCATGGTTTGGTAAATATCAGACATTAATTATCAACTTCTTTAGGAATTAAGCGTGGGAGTATATCACGATTAGCAAGCGATCCATTGAGATCTGATGGTCAGCAATAGATAACTCCCTACATTATGAGCCCATTTGGTTAATTGCCAATGTATGCATATTATTTGGCTCAACCCATTTTCAGGAGGTGGAATTGGCAGGCCCAATCATCGCGATCAGTGCTTTGATAAAATCCCTCCCCTTGATCTGGTAATTATTCACAGGCGGATTGGTCAATAGCCAGCCGTTAACCCTGTGCTCAAAATCACGACGGCGAACATGGTTACGCAATTTCATTTGCAGATTCTCCGTCAGTGCATGAAGGCGTTGTTGTTCCTGAAGCAGGTTCGTCAGGTCGTCAGGTTCTTTGGGGGGGGCAGCAGAGTGCAGGGCGATAAACTGTCTGGCTTTATTCAGGGTCAGCAGGGAGCGCATAAACAAGCCATAAATACGCTCATTGGGGCTTTCAGGATGATTAAACAGAATGGTGCGTGGTATGGGAAATACCGCGCCATTCTGCAATTGTTCGGTCAGTGGATCAAGGTTCTCAGCGAGGTATTCCAGCGTATTGTTCAGTAACCTGGTCTCTTCAGTAAACGGCAAACACCATACCGGCCGATCAACGCCGGAAACCTGAATGGCCGCTGCCTTCGCATCGGTTACTCTGTCATCAATATTGACCTGGAGTCCCATTGCTTTCATGCCCAGATCACCGTCTTTCAGATCAATATTGTAGGCGTTTGGCAGTTTAATCGCCTGACACCCCGGGACTCGCCAGATGACGATACCCTGAGGAATGTCTGAATCCTTGTCGGTATTCAGTGCCCGCAGTTTTTCAACGAGCGTTTCGGCAGACACTTCTGTCGTGCAGATAATGTCAATATCATTAAATGATAAGCAGTGTTTCTGTAAAAAACGTGCGTATGAACCGGTAATCAGGATGGGTGGATTGGTATAAGAATGGTTGATTTCCTGGATAATCTCCAGAGCTTTCAGCGTGAGCCCATTTAACATCGGAACCTGATTGTCAGAACACTCCGGTCTACCTGTTGCTGGCCGCTCTGTTGAACCGTGCTTTAGAGTTTGAGCCGCATTGACGGTAACTGCGGCAGACGTATTTTCTGTTTCTTTAAGGTATTCCTTAAGCTGAACAGGGTATGGGGCTGCCCTGCCGGGATTGACGGCGGATGGCGCTGGTGAGGCAGGGGCTGCATATCCACGTCGGTTATAATTGGACCGCCCCGGGGCAATGGCATGTTCCTGTCTGATCAGTAACTCATCCATCAGGTTGGCTGCGGAGCTGTATTGTTCAAACCAGCAGCCCAGGGCATGGCGCAGATTGCTTCCCCGGGGAAAACTCTGAAGGGACTCCAAAACCTGATTCTTATGGACTTGTCGTCCATTAACAGGCCGTCCGGTGATACAGCAGTGTGCCAGGAAGAAAAAATGCAGGCGTGAGTTCTGAAATGAGCACCTCAGTGTTTTGATGGATTGCAATACCTGTTCTGCTGACACTCTCCGATGATCAATGGTCAATTCATACTGCATCGCCATGAATTTCAATACACATTTCAGCCGTTTCTGGAGATCTTTAGCCGGTACGCTGTTTAAGATTTGCCAGGCCCTTTGAATGGTCTCCTGATCTTCGTTGGCTTCATCGTACCACTGAGGTTGTTTCAACCTTTGCATCAGGTATTCAGCTTGCCTTGAAGAATGATTCCCGGGGGCTTTATCATACGCTGCCAATACAATCTGGTTATCCAGGGTGTTGCCATTCACTTCACTGGCATTCAATGCCAGCTGAGCATAAAAAATCGCTCTTTCGAGCAACCAGTTGCCCCGTTCATAGGCCTTGATCACCGCATCCTGTCTGATCTTCCTGCCATTCAACAGCAGGCCTCTCAGGCAACATAGTTCCTTAAAGCGTACTAACCCCAGTTTTCCTTCCTGACTCTTCGGGAAGGCCCTGGCCACTGCATCCGGCGTGACCGGCTGGCCATTCAACAGCAGGCCACTCAGGCAACATTTTTCCTTAAAGCGCGCCAGCCCCAGTTGGCCTTCCGAAGTATCCGGAAAATCCTTGACTACCGAATCCGCAGTGACCAGCTGGCCATTCAATAAGATTCCCCTCAGGAAACACTGCTCCCTAAAGCGCGCTATCCCCAGCTTGCCTTCCGGACTATTTGGGAAACCCTTGATCACCTCTTCCGGTGTGACCCGCTGACCTTTCAACCTCAGCCCCATCAGACAACATTGAAGCTTGAAGTGTGCTACGGCTATTTTACTCTCAGGACTATCCAGGAAAGCCTGAACGACACTATCCGGTGTGATCTGCTGGCCATTCAACAGCAGGCCACTCAGGCAACATCGTTCCTTAAAGTACGCTATACCCAGTTTGCCCTCCCGACTATCCGGAAAATACTTGATCACTTCATCCACAGTGACCTGCTGGCCATTAACCGACATTCCCCTCAGACAGCATTCCGCCTTGAAACGTGCCAGAGCCAGCAATGCTTCAGAGGCCTCATAACCCTTAATCACTGCATCGGCTGTCACCTGTCGGCCATTCAACAACAGCCCCTTCAGACAACAATGTTCTTTAAAGTGCGCTATCTCCAGTATTGCTTTAGCGGCCTGAAAATCTTTAATCACTGCGTCCGGTGTAACCCGTTGGCCGTTCAACATCACGCCCTTCAGGCAACATTGTTCCTTAAAGCGTGCTATCCCCAGTCTACCTTCCGGACTATCCGGGAAATCCTTGACGACTTCCTCCGGTGTGACCTTCTGGCCATTCAATGCCAGGCCCATCAGGCAACATCGTTCCTTAAAGCGGGCTATCTCCAGCGTTGCCCTGACTGCCCGAAAATCCTTAACCACTGCATCCGCAGTGACCGGCTGCCCGTTCAACGGCAGGCTGCTCAGGCAACACGACTCCTTAAAGCGTGCTAACGACAGTTTGCCTTCCCGGCTATCCGGGAAACACTTAACCACCGCATCTGCTGTAACCGGCTGGCCATACAACGGCATTCTCCTCAGAAAACATTCCTGCTTGAAGCGCGCTATCGCCAGTTTGCCTTCCGGACTACCCGGGAAATCCTTAACCACCGCATCCGTTGAGACCTGTTGGCCATTCACCGGTAGCGCCTTCAGGCAGCATTGCGACCTGAAGTACGCTGCCCCCATGTTGCCTTCCGGATTATTCGGGAAATCCTTAATCACCGCATCCGGTGTGACCTGCTGGTCATTCAACGGCCAGCCTTTCAGGCAACATATCGATTTGAAGCGTGCCAGCTCCAGTGCTGCCCTGGCCACCTGAAAACTCTTGACTACCGCATCGGGTGTGATTGTTTGGCCATTTAATGGCAGGTTCTTCAGAAAACATTGCTCTATAAAGTACGCCAGCTCCACTTTTGCCCCGGCCATCTGAAAATCCTTAACTACCGCATCCGCTGTGACCTGCTGGCCATTCACCGGCAGGCGGCTCAGACAGCATTGCGACTTAAAGCGCGCCAGCTCCAGTATTGCCCCGGCGGCCTGAAAATCCTTAATCACCACGTCCGTTGTGACCGGCTGGCCATTCAGCATCAGGCCTCTCAGGCAACATTCTGCCTTGAAGCGCGCTATCTCCAGTATTGCCTTGATGGCCTGAAAGTCATTAATCACCGCATCTGCTGTGACCGGCTGGCCATGCAATGGCAGCTTCCTCAGGCAGCATTCCTCTTTGAAGCGAGCTATCCCCAATTTGCCTTCCGGGCTATCCGGAAAACCCATAACCACCAGATCCGGTGTGACTGGCTGACCATTCAATATCAGGCCTTTCAGGCAGCATTTCTCTTTAAAACGCGCCAGCTCCAGTGTTGCCCTGGCTGTCTGGTAATCCTTAACCACCGCATCCGCTGTGACCGGCCGCCCGTTTAACATCAGGCCCTTCTGGCAACATTGTTCCTTAAAGCGGGCCAGCTCCAGTGTCGCCCCGGCTGCGTGATAATCCTGAATCACAGCTTCTGCTGTGACCGGCTGGCGATTCAACGACAGGCCCTTCAGGTAACATCGCTCCTTCAGGCGCCCTATCTCCCGCATTGCTCTGGCTGCCTGAAAATCCTTGAATAACTCATCCAGTAATACCGGTTTGCCATTCAACATCAGACCCTTCCGCCAACACAGTTCTTTAAAACGTGCCAGCTCCAGTGTTGCGTTGGCTCCCTGAAAATCCTTAATCACCGCATCCGGTGTCACTTTCTGGCCATGCAATGCCAGGCCCTGCAGGCAACATTCCGCTTTGAAGCGCGCCAGCTCAAGTATTGCCTGGATTGCCTGAAAATCTTTAACCACCGCCTCCGGTGTCACCTTCTGGCCAAGTAACAACAGGCCCTTCAGGCAACACTCTTCCTTAAAGCGTGCTATTGCTAATTTGCACTTGTTGTTCCGACCCGGTTTTCGGTTGAATTCTTGAATGACCCGATCCGGCGTCACTTTTTTATTGCCAGCCAGCACGTTCTGCAAGCAGAGTCTTTGCAGGAAAAAGCCACTTCTGATCGACGTTGTATCATTGCCAAAGGCGGTAAGCACTTCAGCCACGGTAATTACACGTCTTTGTAACTGTTTATTTTGCCAAAAGGCTTCTTCCAGTTGCCTGCCATAATCCGGGGTGGAGGCTCTGCCTCTATAAGACTGACGGTTTGCGACCCTTTTACCGTTAAATGTACTTTTTCTGCGATCAAGAGGCATGCCTGAACCGGCTTCCCGGTTACCAGAAGACACACACTGGGCATAGGTTGATACCGTTGTTTTCAGAATAAAACCCTGAACAATTAGACTTTAAATACTGCCTTTGACCTCAAAATGATTGTTAGGTTCACTCCATTTATGTAATTCCATCCCGGTGACCGGCCGTGACCTTATTCAGGATGCATCATCGCCAGCAGTGTTTTGATGAATTCCTTTCTCTTGATCTCATAATCATTCACATGGAGAGTTGTCGATAGCCAGTTGTTCACTCTGAGTTCAAAATCATGACGGTATGCATGGCTATGCAATTTCATCTGAATTTTCTCAACCAGGGCATGAAGGCGTTGCTGCTCCTGCAACGGGTTTATCGGGTAATCAGGTTGTGCGGTTTTTCTTTCAGAGTGCAGGGCAATAAACTGCCGGGCTTTATTCAGGGTAAGCAGAGAGCGCATAAGCAAGCCATAAATACGCTCATCGGGGGTTTGAGGAGCATTAAAAAGGAGGGTTCTCGGTATGTAAAATACCGGCCCTGTTTGCAACTGCCCGGTTAGGAGGTCAAGATGATCAGCGAGGTGTTCCAGCGTATTGTTCAGTAATCGGGTTTCTTCAGCAAAGGACAAACACCTTACCGGCACCTTAACCCCGGGGACGTGAAAGGCCAACTGCCCTGAATTTTCATGGGTTACCCTGTCGTCAATATTGACCTGAATCACCTTTGCTCCGGTGCCCAGGTCACCGCCTTTAAGATGGATATTATAGGCGTTTGGTAGTTTAATCGCCTGGCATCCCGGGATAGGCCTGATGGTGAGGCTTTGGGGGATTTCTGCATACCTGTCGGTGTTCATTGCCTTTAGCTTGTCAAAGAGTGTTCTGGCGGATTTTTCTGTCGTACAGATAATGTCAATATCATTAAAGAATGAGCAGAGGTTCTGTAAAAAACGCGCGTATGAGCCGGTAATCAGGATGGGAGGATTGGTATAAGCGTCATTGACTTCCTGAATAATCTCCAGTGTTTTTAGCGTTAGCGCACTTAAATACGGAACCTGCTTGTCCGGGAAATCCGTTCTGCCGGTTGTTAGCCATGGCAGCAGAGTTATGGCCAAACTGGAGGTAACGGCTCCCGGAGCAACGGCTCCCGGAGCGACGGCACCTTCCCGTTTGAACAGTAAATTATCCATTAAATTGGCTTCGGAGCTGCATTGTCCAAACCAGTAGCCTAAAGCATGGCGAAACCTGCTTCCTTCCGGAAAACTCTGAAGGTGATTTAGTACATAACTCTTATGGATTTTCCGCCCGTTAATGGATTGTCCGGTGATGTAGCAGTGTGCCAGAAAGAAAAAATGCAGGCGAGAACTCTTAAATGAGCACCTCAGTGTTTTGATGGATTGCAACACATGTTCTGCTGATACTCTCTGATGATCGATCGTCAACTCATTACGCATAGCCATGAATTTCAATAGACATTGCAGTCGATGCTGCTCATCACCTTTGACCAGGAGGCCGTTTAAGATCTGCCAGGCCTCTTGAAGTTCATCCTGAGCCTGGTCAGTTTCATCGAACTGCCGAGACTGTTGCAACCTTTGTATCAGGTATTCAGTCTGCTTTAAAGATTGATCCCCGGGTACGTCATTAAACGCTGCTAATACTTTCTGATTATCCAGATAGCTGCCATTCAATTCTCTGGCATTCAGTGCCAGCTGGGCATAAAAAAAAGCTCTTTCAAGCAACCAGCCACCGCGCTCATACCCATTAACCACCGACTCCGGTGTGACTGGCTGGCCATTCAGCGCCAGGCCTCTCAGACAACATTGTTCCTTAAAGCGTGCCAGCTCCAGGGTTGCCTTGACTGCCTGATAATTCTTAACCACCGCATCCGGAGTGACCGGCTGGCCATTCACCAACAGGCCCCTGAGGCAACATTGTTCTTTAAAACGCGTCAGTTCAAGTGTTGCCCTGGCTACCTGAAAATCCTCAACTACCTCATCCGGTGGGATCAGTTTGCCATTCAGTCTCAGCCCTCTCAGGCAACATTCCATCTTAAACCGTGCGATCTCCAGTATTGCCCGGGCTGCCTGATAATCCTTAACCACCGCATCGGGTGGGACCAGCTGGCCATTCAATGCCAGCCCCTTCAGACAACATGCCTCTTTGAAGCGTGCTATCTCCAGTATTGCCCCGGTTATCTGAAAATCCTTAACCACCGCATCCGGTGGAACCGGCCGACCATTCAATGAAAGGCCCTTCAGGCAACATCCCTCTTTGAAGCGCCCTATGGCCAGTCGGCCTTCCACACTGGCCGGGAAATCCTTCACCACTTCATCCGGTGGGATCTGCTGGCCATTCAACGGCAGTCCCCTCAGGCAACATTCCGCTTTGAAGTGCGCCATCCCCAGTTGGCCTCGCGGACTATCCGGGAAACTCTCAACCACTACATCCACTGTAATCGGCTGGCCATTCAACGGCAGTCCCCTCAGGCAACACTGTTCCAGTAAGCGCGCCAGCTCCAGTGTTGCGTTGACGGCCCGATAATCCTTAACCACCTCATCCGGTGGCACCTGCTGGCCATTCAACACCAGGCCCCTCAGGCAACATTCCGATTTAAAGCGTGCCAGTTCCAGTGCTGCCCTGGCCACCTGATAACTCTTAACGACTGCATCCGGTGTGACCGGCTGGCCATTCAACGCCAGCCCCCCCAGGCAACATTGTTCCAGAAAGAGTGCCAGCTCCAGTGTTGCGTTGATGGCCTGGAAATCCTTGACCACCTCACCCGGTGGAACCGGCCGACCATTCAATGAAAGGCCCCTCAGGCAACATTCCTCTTTGAAACGAGCCAGTTCCAGTGATGCTTTGAGTACCTGAAAATCCTTAATCACCTCATCCGGTGTGACCGGCTGGCCATTCAACGCCATCCCCTTCAGGCAACACTCCGCTTTGAAGCGTGCCAGCCCAACTGTTGCTTTGGCTGCCTGATAATCCTTAACTACCGCATCCGGCAGGACCGGCTGGCCATTCAACGCCAGTCCCTTCAGGCAACACTCCGTTTTGAAGCGCGCCAGCTCCAGTGTTGCGTTGATGGCCTGATAATCCTTAACCACTGCATCCGGTGTCACCGGCTGGCCATTCAACAACAGACCTCTCAGGCAACAATCACCCTGAAAGCGCGCCAGCTCCAGTGGTGCTTTGGCTGCCTGCAAAGCCTTAACGACCTCATCCGCTGTGACCCGTCGGCCATGCAACGCCAGACCCTTCAGGCAGCATTCCTCTTTAAAGCGCGCCAGCTCCAGCGTTGCTTTGGCTGCCTGAAAATCTTTAACCACCTCACCTGCTGTAACCGGCTGGCCATGCAACACCACGCCCTTCAGGCAGCAATCTGCCTTGAAGCGCGCCAGCTCAAGTACTGCCTTGATTGCCTGAAAGTCCTTAACCACCGCATCCGGTGTCACCTGCTGCCCACGCAATGCCAGGCCCTTCAGGCAACACTTCTCCTTAAAGCGCGCTATCGCTAATTGGTACTTATTGTTTTGATCCGGTTTTCGGTTGAATTCTTGAATGACCTGATCCGGAGTCACTTTTTTATTGCCAGCCAGCACGCTCTGCAAGCAGAGTTTTTGCAGGAAAAAGCCACTTCTGATCGACGATGCATCCTTTCCATAGGCGGTAAGTACATCAGCAGGGATAATTATACGTCTTGGTAACTGTTTATTTTGCCAAAAGGCATCTTCCATTTCTTTGCCATAATCCGGAGTGGCGGCGCTGCCTTTATGAGGCTGACGGTTTGCGACTCGTTTACCATTAAATGTACTTCCGCAGCGACTGGGAACCCTGCCTGAACCGGCTTCCCGGTCACCAGCAGACACACGCTGAGCATAGGTTGATGCTGTTGCTTTCAGAATAAAACCCTGCCCGATAGACGTTAAACACCGCCTTTTGACCGCAAAATGGTTACCAGGTTCATCAGCCAACCTGTAAAAGCGCCATAAATGCTTTATTGCCAAACTCGACATCTAAAAACTGCACGACGCTGGCTGGCAATGACCTCACCACGCGATCTGCCCTGCGACCATAGCTGAGAGAAAGAAAATCATGGAGCAGATTGAGCATATTGCTGTTGGTCAGTGATGAACTGGTTCTTTTGCAGGATGCAAGCCTGGATGGACTGATTGACTTATGTTCCAGCCAATATCTCTCTTCAACCGTTTCAATACAGATAGAAAAAGCGATAAGTAAGTTTTCTTCCTGCACGGGATCAATCTCAACGAGACCCTGCAAATTTTCAGATGGCAAGGAACTGCCTAAAATCTGTTTGCCAAGGTCTTGAACTTTTTCCCCAAGATGTTCAGGGCAGACGAGAAAGTTCCAGTATTCAATGAGGGATTGCTTGACCTCATGGTAAGGTGCCAGATGCTTAATCCCTGTTATTCCCCGATTGTGCAAAAATAATAAAAGATGGAGATAAACATAAACCGGCTCTCCAACTACTCCACCGAACTTTGCACCTAAACCGTCGATATGCTGCTTCCTGTTGTCAATAAGCTGAGAAAGTGAAGGAAGCTTGCCACGTCGGGCCTCTGAAAAGATATTTTTCAGTACAGGAATACGAACATGATGTCTTTGATAACGCTCTATTTGATGAAAATCGCTTCCCGTAATTCTTTGCAGTTGAGCAATCTGGCCAACCAGCGAATTCATATGACTTGGCAATGCAACCGCTGACACTCTGCTCGATGGAAAAACCTGATGTACTTCATAGGAACCAATCGTCCTTTCCGGTGCAGAAGCGCTCATCCGGCTCTCTGCAAGACCGACTTCTGGTTGAGACCTTTTCCGGGAAGAGTCAGCTAATGGAGGTTCTGACATCCGTTTTGCACCAGGGACCCGGTGCCCGGCAGACGAGTGATAATGAGTATCCATGATATTTAAGTTTCAATTGCCAAGGTTGTTGTCTTAAATTCCTTGCTCCCATATAAATCCTTATCAACAGTGCATATTCTAGCCCGGATATTTCATAAACTGCCCCGAATCTCGCGCACGACCACATGGATGTGGGAGATAGGGCGACGCAGGATGCCGAAGCCGAGGACTTTGTCGCTCTAAGGGATTTTGTGAGGGAGCGCCGTACCGGGGAGTACGGTCGACTGAGCAAAACTCCCTTAGAGCGGCAAAGGGCAAGCGAGATCGGGAGCACGTTTATGAAATATCCGGGCTAGCGACTCTGCTGCTTGACAAGTTCGCTGTCAGGGTTGGTAAATGACCGGGCTTCATTGATAACACCTGAAACAGGAAGGTACCAGGAACCATGTCTCTAGCAGTACTGACCAATATTTTCATCATGGTAGCGTTGCTCTATCTGCTTTACCGTTTCCAGAAACACTGCCTGCCGTTCACCTGGCGGGTATTTATCGCCCTGGGTATGGGCGTGGGTTACGGAGCCTGTTTACAGCTTTTTTATGGTTACCCCTCTGAGACCCTGACCGAGTCCATCAACTGGTTCAATATTGTTGGCAACGGCTATGTCAGTCTGTTGAAGATGATTATTGTGCCCCTGGTCATGGTGTCCATGATCTCGGCTATCCTGAAGCTGAAAGGTGCTGGCACCCTTGGCAGGATCAGTGGCTGGATTCTGACATTGCTGATGGTCACCGTGTCTATTGCTGGTGCCATTGGTATTATGTCCGCCCTGGGCTTTGGTTTGAGTGCCGAGTCCATTACCTCCGGTGTTCGTGAAGTGGCTCGTGGGGAGCAGCTGCTAAACACGGTGACCAGGGTAGAAAACCTGTCAATTCCCTCTATGCTGATCAGCCTGATCCCTGCCAACCCGTTTATGGATATGACCGGAGCCCGCAGCACTTCCATTATCGGCGTGGTAATTTTCTCCGCTTTTATCGGTGCCGCGGCGCTGGGTCTCCATCCTGAGCAACCTGAAGAGGCCAGCCACTTTAAGCGAACCGTTGACGCTGTCCACGCCATTGTTATGCGTATCGTGACGATGGTATTGCATCTGACCCCCTTCGGTATTCTGGCCTTGATGACCAAAGTGGTGGCAGGCAGTAACGTCACCGACATACTGCAACTGCTTCAGTTTGTCATTGCCTCTTATGCAGCTCTGATTGCCGTCTTTGTAATTCACCTGATCATGGTCACCATGGTGGGTGCCAACCCCATCCGGTTCATCAGGAAAACGTTGCCGGTACTGATCTTTGCCTTTACCTCACGGAGCAGTGCGGGCACCATGCCGCTGACCATTCAGACTTTGACAAAGGGCCTCGGGGTTTCTGAAGGCGTGGCCAACTTTGCCGCATCTTTCGGTACCACCATTGGGCAGAACGGTTGTGCGGGCATTTATCCGGCCATGCTGGCCGTGATGATTGCCCCCACCGTGGGTATTGACCCAACCAGCCTCAGCTTTATTGGCACTCTGATAGTGACCATCGCTATCGGCTCGTTTGGCGTGGCCGGTGTGGGTGGTGGCGCAACCTTTGCGGCACTGATTGTGCTCTCGGCCCTCGGTCTTCCTGTTGAACTGGCGGGCCTGTTAATTTCCATTGAGCCAGTGATTGATATGGGCCGGACTGTCGTCAATGTCAGTGGTGCCATTACCACCGGCTTTGTCAGTGGTCGAGCCATGGGTGAGGTGGATATGGAAACCTTCAACAGCAATGCTTCCCTTGAACTGGATATGGATGCAGTTTCCTGATGTCTGTGAATCAGTCCACGAATTCTGAGTCACTCAGAATCGTCATTATCGGTGGAGAGGCGGCTGGTATGAGTGCCGCAGCCAAAGCCCGTCGGGTGGCCAGATAATGAATATCTGCGGATTTTCTTCCGGGAATCAATCCGGTGAAACCCTCTGGTTATCCGGATGATTTGCCAATAAGTTATCCAATGTTGTCTTTATGCCTTGTAATGGCCGACTGACATAACCGTTACCATTATCGAACATTTGTAACACCCTCTCCTCAAAGCTATTGCCTTGTACCGTTGCTGGCAGGCCATTAATAGACTTTTGGTATTTACTGATAATGCCACGACCTTCTTCCTCCAGAACTTCAATCAGGAAAAGTAACTGCCTTATCACCTGCAAATCCTCGGCAGCAACACGGGAATAGTTAATATTGGCGATTAAATTACCATGCTCCCTCCTTTTCGGATCAAATTCAGCCAGACGAGTTGATTTATATTCCCTCTCAAACAACTGAACCGCCGCGTTATAATTTGCGCAGGCTTTTAACAAACCAAAATCTCCTCTGGGTTCTTCCAAAGCCGTATAGTTCGCTATTTTACGGGCAATTTTGTCCCTCCCTGCCTGATATTTTTCTGATGCTGATACTTCCTCTATTTTCGATATAAAGTAACGGAAATAGAAGTAAATTGCAGGAGTACAGTCCTCTATGAATCGATCATCCCCGTTTCGGGTTAAGCATTTAATGGTTGCCTTGTCACATTGTTTAAATGCCAGATTTTGATAAAGATGAGCACGATTTTCGGTTTTAATTTCTCCGCGAAAGAACCGGTTAAGATGCCTCCGGACATTGTTAATCGGCTGCGCTGCTTCACAAATACTCTCGAAGGCTTTGGTATTATGTTCAAGCCAAAACAGAAATTTTGAACTGAACCGACTTTTCGAACTGTTAAAAATATTTATGCCTTTACCACTACCACCAGTATCAAGCCTGCCCAACCAATCACCAAAGCTTGACAGAATAAAATTTTTAACATGTTCACTATGTCTTAATTGCTCACCATAATATGTTTTATATCCATATTTTTTTTTGTACCAGGCAGGCGGCTTGTCCGGATCATAAGTGATGAGTTTACTGAAGAACAACCTGGATACGGGTTCATCGCTTTGGGGCGATTCCCGGATTACTTCCGCTGCTTCGCAGATCCTCTGGCCATTTACAAAGGGACTGAGAGAGTCAGGTTTCGAAGAACCGCTGGCGGAGCCGACAGGTTCAGCATTCAAAGGTCTGCTGATGGATTCGACAGGGGCGGCATTCAAAGAACCACTGAAGGAGTCGAAAGAGTGGCGGGAATCTCTATCGAGAGAAGACAGTGTGGAGGCTGAGCCTGAGCCTGCAGCCAATCCTTCAGCGACACTGTCATCCGAAGACATCGAACCCTCACTCATTGCTGACAGGGCTGATTGCCACGTGGCACTCTGAACATGAGCGGCTGAATGGGTATCAACACCCGAATCCCGGGAGATTTGAGATTCACGGGCTGTATTTACTGATATTGGCCTGGTGTTGTACAAATTTGCGCAAGCAGCATAGCCATCCCAGTCAAGGTGTTCTCTGACCTCGTCTTCTGTCACATTAGAGGCTGCCTGATTCACGGGTAAGCTGTGGAATCTGATGCTGAAAGATTTGCTGTTGCCTTCTTCGTCCTGGGCAGCAACATTCAAAGCAGGATGAATCTTCACGACAACCCTGCCCTTTTCTATGGTAATTTCCCTATCAGGTAGACAACCGGTAAATGTTATCACTTCATCTGCATCTACACGGCTAACCTCATAAGGCCCCAGAGATCCGGACGTTTCTGCATCAGGATCCGTTTGAGTTGATTTATCAACGGGCGCTTGTCCACAGAGATTGGGTAATCCAGTGTGATTGATAACCGAATCCATAACGATCTGCTATACCTCGCCTATCAGCATTCAAGTGGATTTTCGACTACGAAGCATAACGGCTGCCGGACAATTTGCAGATATTCTTTGTTTATTTTTGTTAAACCGGGTTGATCAACCCGATAGCAGGGAAATTATCCAAATCACTCGACAACGCTTGAGGCTTAGCCCAAAAAGTTCTTCCCGCTTGTTCCTGGATAAAGTGGGTGCCAGGTTGATAAATCCCAAAACCGCGCAACCATCGGCCTGGTATATGGTGGGTGTGGCAACCATGATGGCGATCTGGTGGGTATCGGAGGTAGTTCCCATTCCTGTGACCTCATTGCTGCCAATGATACTGGTGCCACTGCCGGGCATCGCCAGCATCAAGGAAGTGACGGCACCCTACGCACACCCAACCATCTATCTGTTCTTTGGCGGTTTTATGCTGGGTCAGGCTGACCCGCTTTGGCTTCCAACTGTCCACCGAAGAGAACCCTGAGGCCAGAACGGTATTCCGTGAGCAGCTGGAAGTACTGGGCCCAATGAGTCGCGGCGAAATAACGGTTGCCATTATCTTTGCCATCACCGCTATTTCCTGGATTACGAGACCCTATCTGAAGGCGTTTATTCCCGGTCTTTCTGACACCATTATTGCCATTGCCGCGACCATCAGCCTGTTCATCATTCCGGTGAAGCACGATAAGCGTGTTTATGTCATGTCCTGGGAAAAGGCCCGGGAATGGGGTGTTCTGCTGCTGTTTGGTGGTGCTCTGACTCTGGCAGCGCAGATCAAAAATACCGGTCTGGCCGGCTGGGTGGCCGAAGCCATGACGATTGCCAATGGTCTGCCGGTGCTGCTGGTCGTTGCTTTCTTGGTGACTGTTCACCTTCCTGACCGCACTGACCAGCAACACCGCAACGGCTGCCGGCTTCCTGCCATTGATGGGTGCCCTGGGTGTGACCCTGGGCATTGACCCGGTGATGCTGGCCGCACCGGCGGCCCTTGCCTGCAGCTTTGCCTTTATGATGCCCGTAGCGACTCCGCCAAACGCTGTGGTCTTTGGCTCAGGAAAACTGGCAATAACCGATATGATGAAGGCTGGCTTTGCCCTGAATATTATGGGTATTCTGCTGGTGACACTGGTGGGTTACTTCCTGATTGGTCAGTTTTTAATGGGATAATTATCTTTTCTACGGAGTATTTTCGGGTTCTACACGGTCTGAGTAGCCCCCCCAAAAAACGTAGGGAAGTACCTGACATGAACAGTGTTCCATCCGGTACACCGGTAGCGATACCCACTGAGCCCTCAACCTGCCCAGTGTGCCATGATGACCTCTACCAACCTAAGAATCCGGAGTTTGCTGGCAAGCACGTTGGCATTGCCAGTCCCTGCGGGCATAAGTACCACCTTAACTGTCTTACCCTGTGGACAGGAGCTAATCTGGAGTGCCCTTACGGGCGGCAAGTAATTGAGAATGTAACGGTGGAAATCCTGACCCTGCCACCGAACTGGCAGACCCGGATGGTCAACGCTGCAAAGGAGGGCAATATCAGGATCATCCGGGCCCTGCTGAACCGGGGGGCGTCCGCGGATGCAGGCCAGATTGCGGGGAAGACTCCCCTGGTCTGGGCCGTTAACAACAAGCACCTTGATGCTGCTCTGCTGCTGGCCGACAAGGGATCCTCCGACCCGATCGGCCTGAATAACCTGGAGCAATTGTACCAACATGGTGACGGGGGCATTCCTGTAGATCTATGCAAAGCGGAGAGCTTCTACCTGAAGGCGGCTGAGCTGGGGGATACTTCAGCCATGAACAACCTGGGCTACCTGCATCAGTATGGTGGCGAGGACTTTCCGGTAGACCTGAGCAAAGCAGAGAGTTGGTACCTGAAGGCGGCTAAACTGGGAAGTGCTCGAGCTATGAACAACCTGGGCTACCTGTATAAGCAGGGTGGCAAGGACTTTCCGGCAGATCTGCACAAAGCAGAGAGTTGCTACCTGCAGGCGACTGAGCTGGGGAATGCTGCAGCTATGAACAACCTGGGCTATCTGTATCAGTATGGTGGCCAGGACTTTCCGGCAGATCTGCACAAAGCAAAGCACTGGTACCAGCAGGCGGTTAAGCTGGGGTCTGTTTCAGCCATGATCAATCTGGGCTGCATGTTTCAGGAAGGCGGCAAGGACTTTCCGGTAGATTTGTACGCAGCGGAGGGCTTGTACCTGCAGGCCGCTGAGCTGGGGGATGCCACGGCCATGAGATGCCTTGGCTCCCTGTATAAGCATGGTGGCGAGGGCTTTGTGGCAGATAATGAAAAATCTTATATGTGGTATATGAAGTCACTCAAGCAAAATAATCATCTACCACAAGTAGAGCTTGACGGTTTTGATAAGAATAAAATCGCTCTAATACTCAGCCGGATGATCGACCTCCTGGACACCAATCTGAAAACTCAGGTTCAGGATCTGTTAAAAGACAAAGCTTGAAGCGCTGACTGTTATGTCTGCTGGTGACACTGGCAGGTTGTTTTCTGATGGGTGCCAGCCCGGCCTGATGAGACGGTCGGGCTTAACCCGGACCCGCCGATCAAGTCCGGGAAACTCCATTGAGGCTGTCCGAGCATAGACAGCCCTGTGCGGTAACCGTAAATCTCGGTCACCCTCCGGATGAACGGCCTTCAATCTGAATTGTCCAATGCTTGAATTCAGTTACTTTTTTGCAAGGAACAACAGCAATGCAAGCGTCAGCCTCCCAAAGCAGTGATTCGATAACAGCTCATGGTTTACCATTGCCCACATCGGAAGCAGCCCAGTCAAATCGTCCCAAAAGTATTGACGCTCCGTGCTGGCGTGGCTTTTCGACCAGGGTTGAGGATATCGCAGAAAATGCCCGGTTTCTCAACCATGTCGTTGCGGCAACTCGCAGTGAAGTGGTAGGAAACAGTCATCTCGTCACGGACTTTAGCATACATTATCCCAGCCTGAAGCCAATCGATCTGGTAAGGATGACATTGCATCGCGGTCCTTTTGTTACCGGGCAAGTGAAAAAAATGAATTTGGGCTACCAGTGTTTACAGGGAATATTTCGACAAAACCATGATCTATCCAACATCAGAACTAGCGATATATATTTCAAGTTCTCTTCAAAAAACGGTTTTGGTGATTGTGGCTCCCAAGTTTATCAGTGCCGGAAAAACTTGTTAAAAGCAGGTGTTCCCGCTGATATTATCTGGGCGCTCCATTTTTCTAACAGACGCAAAAGTGATACTCCACATGATGGACATTGTATGCTGCTAATTGCCGATAACCAGTCTATGGAGCGGTTGTTTGATCAAATGAATATCGTTACCGCTAAATACGGTGTTGAAAATAAAAAGCGACCTGGAATTGCCATGGATGTTGCGGATTTTTTTTTCTTGTTACAGGAAAAACTACCAAATTTGATTTTTGTCGATCCTTTTAATGATCAGATCATTCCGGGTAATGGGTTAAATACAACCCCTGTAGGAATTTTTCTCAACTTTGGGTTACGCGGAGAGTACTCTGTTTCTTTTACAGGGAGTAATGATTACCTCCCGATTTCAGATGATGAGCTTGAATTTTTTGAGCGGAAAATCAAGGGTGATAAGAAAGCGGTAAAAGCTATGCAGGATATTAAAACGGTAGTACATAATATTAAGTTAATCCGTTTAATCGACGCCTCAGAGATTGCTTCACGACTTAAACAAAAGATAACCGTCAGTATCGGCAAGTCAGAATTTGGCCTCGCTTTTCGTCAATGCGCATATTATAAAGCCAACAGCGTATTCGATTACTTGTATGATCATGCAGGCGAGCTGGATTTTGATCTTAATTCATCCGGAAATTCTGGCAATACTGCGCTGGATTACGCCAAAAAAGCGGGTAATTCCCATGCCATAGTCCGGCTGGAAACATTAAAAACTGCCTGTTCCGGATCAGCCTGAATCAAATTCACCATCCGGAATTCTTGCATTCAGTCGTCTTTCTTCTTCGCCCTTGGGTGAGCCTTATCATACACCGTGGCCAGATGCTGAAAATCCAGATGGGTATAGATTTGTGTGGTGGAGATATCGCTGTGCCCCAGCAGTTCCTGAATTGAGCGCAGGTCACCGCTGGATTCCAGCAGGTGGCTGGCAAACGAATGCCTCAGCATGTGGGGATGAACCCCCACCGGCATGCCCGCTTCCCGGGCAAATTCCCTGATACGATTCTGAATCTGTCGGGTACTGATGCGCCTGCCCAGCTTTGACAGAAACAGGGCGCTACCACTCTCTCCCCGAACCAACTGTTCTCGAAAAGTAAGCCAGTGTTGAATTGCCTGCCGGGCTTTGCTGCCCACCGGGATCATCCGCTCTTTGCTGCGTTTCCCAAGCACTTTTACCTGGGAAAACCCATTGGAAAAGCTGTCCAGATTCAGTGCCGCCAGCTCGGCCAGACGCAAACCTGACGAGTAGAAGAGCTCCAGAATGGCCAGATCGCGGCACTTCAGCGGATCACCCTCCGCCTGACCATGCGGGTCATCCAACAGATGATTGACCTGGTCGGCATCCAGCGTCACCGGCAGAGGCCGACCGGTTTTCGGTGCCCGGAGCCGTTGCGCCGGGTTATTGGTTACCTCACCCCGGGTTAACAGGTAGTGATAAAAACGACGAAGTGATGAGATCAGCCGCTGCAGGCTGCGACTGGATAACCCCTCTTCGTGCCAGAGTCCCAGCCACTGCTTTAACTGCTTCTCGGTAATCGTTGCCCACCCCTGAATATCACTGGCGGTAGCCTGCTGCATCACACGGGCAAGATCACGCTGATAGGCCGACAGCGTATGGGGAGAGTGCTGCTTTTCATAGCGGAGGTAATCCAGAAAAGCCGCTATTGATTGTTGCAGGCCGCTATTAACCGGAGAATTGGAAGATGAGTGGTTCATGAATGTAGCTGTCGAGCCAGAATTCGACTCAGGATATCGCCCAGGTAACTGATAAACAGGGTGCCCATGCTGGCCTTGAAATGATGTTTGTCCTGACTGCCCAGCGCCAGAACCCCAAGCTGCTGTGGTTCACTGAGGGCATAGTTCAGAGGGGCAATGGCCACCGAGCCAACATGCTCGGCCTGCTCCTGAAACAGGAAGTCCAGCTCTGCCTGAGTCACCTGGCCACAAATGGCTTTGCCACTGGTCATAATGGAACCCAGGGCTTCCACCACCACGTCGGTATGTTCAATCCTGACGGGCAGGTTCATTGGTTGGTCACTGAACAGAATCAGCGAATGGAATTCAATACCAAACTCATGGTTAAGGCTGTCACCGATCACCTCCACCAGCTGTTCCAGATCCCTGCTCTCCAGCAGGGCCAATACCAGCAGCCGCATACGCTCAAACAGCTTTTCATTGGCTTTGGCATTGTCCGCCAGACGGACCAGCTGATGCCGGTAATCCAGGGCCCGTTCCCGCAGCAACGCCACCTGACGCTCAACCAGCGAGATCGCATCCCCACGCTGATGAGGCAGGGTCAGATCCAGCAGCAGATCGTCACGGCCCACAAAAAAATCAGGATGCTCTTTCAGAAAGTTGGCAACCTGCCTGGGTTTCAGAGCTTTCGGCTGATTCGGCGTTTCCTGCTGCTCCCTGTCTGTTTCGACGATCTGTTCGGTCATGGTCTCTGGCCCTTAGCGGATTTATAGCCGGGTGTATCCTTCATAAACCCGGGTTGCTGCGCCTGTCATCATAACCGGACTGCCCTCTCCCGGCCAATAAATAGACAGGCTACCCCCGGGCAAGTTCACTTTAACGGTATCGCCCAGCAAACCTTGCAGGCGTCCTGCCACCACAGCGGCACAGGCACCGGTGCCACAGGCGAGGGTTTCACCAACGCCGCGCTCAAATACCCGCAGGTTAATTTCATCGGTACTGAGGACCTGCATAAATCCGGCATTGCATTTCCGGGGAAAGTCCGGATGGGCTTCAATCATCGGCCCCCAGGTGTCCACGGGTGCCCTGTGCACATCAGCCACCCGATAAACGCAGTGGGGATTGCCCATGGACACGGCCGAAACCTCGATAACCTGGCCATCAACCATCAGGGGATAGGTCACTGAACGCTGCTGCGCATTAAACGGCACCTGTTCAGGGTCCAGCCTCGGCATCCCCATATCCACGCAAACCTCGCCATTGCTCTGAATCGTCAGCTCAATGTTGCCCCCGGCGGTTTGTACCCGGATCCGGTCTCTGCCGATCAGCTTTTTGTCCCGGACGAAACGGGCGAAACAACGGGCCCCATTGCCACACTGCTCCACTTCACTGCCATCGGCATTAAAGATGCGGTAGCGAAAATCCATATCAGGATTGGTCGGGGGTTCAACCAGCAGCAACTGGTCAAAGCCGATCCCAAACCGCCGGTCCGCCAGGCGGCGGATTTTTTCCGGCGGCAGGCGCAGATTCTGGGACACCATATCGACCACCATAAAGTCGTTACCCAGCCCATGCATCTTGGTGAAATGTAGCAACATATAGTTCATTCTTTCCTGATACTTTACGACGGCAGCAGGCTTTCTGAGGCAAACTGCTCGGCAACGGTTTCCCGGCGACGGATCACATAAGATTGAGTACCATCAACCATGATTTCGGCGGCTCGATTGCGGGTATTGTAGTTGGAACTCATAACAAAACCGTAGGCACCCGCCGAATACACCGCCAGCAGGTCACCTTCCCGGATGGCCAGATTCCGTGCTTTGCCCAGAAAGTCGCCACTTTCACAAACAGGCCCGACAATATCATACACCTGACTATCCACATCCGCGTGCTGCGCCGTATTGGCAATAGTATGCCAGGCACTGTAGATGGACGGTCTCAACAGGTCATTCATGGCTCCATCCACAATGGCAAAATGCTTCTGTTCAGTCGCCTTGATCAACTCAACGCGGGTCAGCAGAATACCCGCCTGGGCAGCAATGGACCGACCCGGCTCCACCACCAGTATCACATCGCCATAGCCTCGCTCAACAAGGCGCTGTTTGACCGACACCAGATAATCGGCAGGTGACGGAATCGTCTCATCCTGATACTGAACCCCCAGGCCACCGCCAATATCCAGATGCTGCAAATGAATCCCCTGAGCCTGCAACTGATCCATTAACAGCAACAGACGATCCAGCGCATCCAGGAAAGGCTCGGTGGTGGTCAGCTGGGAACCGATATGGCAATCAACACCCACCACCTCAATATTGCTCAATTCAGCAGCCCGGGCATAAACCGCAGGAGCCCGGTTAATATCAATGCCGAACTTATTATCTTTCAGGCCAGTGGAGATATAGGGGTGAGTCCGGGCATCCACATCCGGATTGACCCGCAGGGAGATGCGGGCCACTTGATTCATCGCCAGCGCTTCTTCCTGAATACGCTCCAGCTCCTGTTCTGATTCAATATTGAAGCAGTGGACACCCACTTCCAGCGCCCGGCGAATCTCATGGCGCTGCTTGGCCACCCCGGAAAACACCACCCTGGCGGGATCACCGCCGGCCGCGAGCACCCGTTCCAGCTCCCCGACCGAGACAATATCAAAGCCAGCCCCCAACCGGGCCAGAACATTCAGCACCGCCAGGTTGCTGTTCGCTTTTACCGCATAACAAATCAAGTGGGGGCTGTCAGACATGGCCTGATAATAGGCCTGATAGCTGGCTTCCAGGGCTCGTCTGGAGTAGACATATAAAGGCGTACCATACTGGCGGGCCAGCTGTTGCACCGGAATCTCTTCGGCAAACAACTCGCTACCGGCCGCTGGTTCAGAGGGCTGAAAGGTAAACCACTCCATAAGGTGACTGTTCCCCATTTCACTTATTTATTGATGTAATTAGCCAGAACTGCTCTTTATTCAACGACTGTTTCTTCCAGAGCAGCCGATGCATCAGCCAGAGATGATGCTGGTTGATAAAGGTCACCTTTCTGACCACAGCCTGTGAGCAGCAGCACGAAAAACGCAGCAGCGGCCAGAGCGGAAGTTTTCAGCCGATGGTCAGCAGTGAACAATCTCATAATCTGATCCTTAATTCTGAATAGGCCACAGTATAACTGTCTAATTAGCGATGGCTCTAGCCCGAATATTTCATAATTGAGGCAACTCGGCATGCGGTGGCAGCGCTTTCTTTTCATGCAAGGCTCTATCAGCAACGCCGGAAGCAGGCTAAAATTCCCCCATTCAGATTAAATTGCACCGAGACAGGAATGAAAGAGCGTCAATATAATGAACTTCTGGATGGCCTGATGCTGGCCATCGAAGACGCCATAGACGATGCCGGACTGGACATTGACTATGAAACGTCAGCAGGCATTCTCACGTTAACCTGTGAAGACAACAGCAAAATTATTCTCAGCCGCCAGACCCCGCTGCTACAGCTATGGATGGCCGCCCGCAGTGGTGGATTCCATTTTGACTACGATGAAGAGCAGGGTGACTGGCTGCTCGATGGCCGGGAAGACACCTTTCTCACGGTGCTCAACCGCTGCCTTACCGAACAAACAGGCGACGATGTTCATTTATCTATTTAGCGTCCTTCTTTCCGGGAGTTGTTCCGGAATAAGTTCCGTGTTTGTCTGAAGCATAAGTTAATGCCGCCTCCCGTTTCCCGCAAAATTACAAGTCGCCCGTCTTTTTCGGGCAGCGGGCAGCGCTGAAACTTCATATTTATTGTCAAAATTCCCATGGCACGACATTCATGGCCTATACTCCAGCCGGTTTGTGACAGTCTCCTCTGGTATTGGTTCTTTACCATCAGGACAAGATTAGAGAACCGGAGCCATCATCATCTGCTCTTCTGTCTTATTAAGCTCAATACCCCAGGCTGTCACCCACTCTCAGTCAATATCATCCTGATAGGCTCTGGGACGGATCAATACAATAAATAAAAGCCTTCTGCTTCACTGGGGGATGACTCAGAAGCTGCGATAGAGGGGTGCAGGAGATTGCTGGAGACAACACTGAAGCTCTTAAAAAAACATCAGTAGCATCGGGAGATCATCACTATGAGTAACCTGTACAAAACGGACTTTTATCAGTGGACCCGTCAGCAAATTGATTTACTGAAAAAAAACAAGTTTCGGGCTCTGGACCTGGAGAACCTGATTGAGGAGGTAGACGACCTTGGCCAGGAAAAGGTCAACACGCTGGAAAATCATCTGACCCGAATCCTGGTGCTTCTGCTCAAATGGCATATTCGCACCTTCAAAGAAGACCTGCATGCCTTGAATCGCTGGTACCGCAGCTGGTTTATGGTGATTGATTACAGCCTGGCAAAAGAACGGGCGATAGTTAAACGACTGTTGATGAAAAACCCCAGCTTGTATGGACTGTTGGATGAAAGCCTGCTGGAATGTTACCCCACTGCCTGTCGGGATGCTTCCCGTGAGCTGGAAATACCGGAGGATGAGTTTCCGGATACCAATCCGTGGACCATGGAACAGATTATGACCAATGGGTTTCCGCCGGGGCCGGAGTAGGTTTTGAAATCATGATGAACACCAGGGTTAGCTCGCCAACCTCGTTCCAGAGTTGTCGGGCAGAACCGGGTCAGTGCTGCCTGAGCCGGTCAACAATCCACGTTTTAATCAGCGCCTGACGGCTGATGCCGATTGCGCTGGCTTCTTTATCCAGTTCATTGACGACCCATGCAGGGAAGTCAATGTTAACCCTTTTGGCTGCAAGGTTGGGCCGTTGAGGATTGTCGGTGTCGAAGAATTCCAGTACGTCTTCGCCATCGTCGAATTTTTTATCAATATCACTGGCTTTCATAAAGGTTCACCTCATTTTTTCTGGATCGGCGTACTGAGATAATTCTGAGACAGTCTCCTGGTACACGGTTTCAATGTAATTGATGGATCCCGCTATCAATGTCACCCAGACTCCGTTCGTCCTGAGCGGAGTCGAAGGGCGTAAACACCATACCCTGAATAAAGACTGTGCCAGGCACCCTTCGACTCCGCTCAGGGTGAACGGAGATTTTACACATCAAATTCATTGAAATGAGTTACCAGAATAGCGTCTTCGGATAGGCTGGGTAGTGTTCCCGCAGAGGACCGAGGTACTGTGCATGACCGTTGGTTCCGGTGTCAGCTCTTATGGGAACCGATCTTTGTCAAAACGCAAAAAAACCGCCGGAGCGGTTTTTTTGTTGCCGGAAAGTCCGGCGAAGGCATTGCTGCCAGGCAACCACTTCGATATTAGAAGTAGTAACGAGCCTGCAGAATCATCTTGTCGTCAACGTCAACATTAGCAACTTTGGTCTTCTCGAACTGGTAAGTAGCAGACAGCTGAACTGGACCTTGAGTGTAGATTACTTCTACAGGCATGTACTTCAGTTCGGTGTTTCCAGCGTTGTTGCTCTTGTCTTTCAGCTGGTTGTAACCACCACCGAGCTTGAACATTTCGTTCAGCTGATAGCTGCCATACAGTTCAATGCCTTTAGCCTTTTCAACAAGACCCAGTGTACCGTCTGCCAGGTTCTTCAGATCTGCATAAGTGAAGGCAGCGTAAATCTTGTCTGCTTCAAGCTTGGCACCAACAATAGCAGATTTAGATTTGTCTTTAGATCCTGCTACAGAAGTATCTTTAACTTCAGCCTGGTTGTATGCAGCTCCGATACTCAGCCCCATTGGCAGGTTGTAGCTGCCAGCTACACTGTAAGAACCATCACGTACCATAGTGGACGGGATAACAATACCACTAACCTTGGTTGAAAGTTTTCTTTCACCCAGCTGAACCTGTGCAGAGATATTCAGCCCCATGATACTGTGGTTATACTGCAGAGCGTCGTCAGCACGAGCAGTACCCAGCTCATCACCAAAAATGGTGTATGTGCCGGAAGCTTCACCACCGGTGGTAGCAAACATGTCAGTCCAGCCAGAAACAGTGGAGTAAGTAGACCACTGCTTACCGAAAGAGATAGAACCATACTGGTCGTTCTTGGCACCAACATAGCCCAGACGGTTGAAGAAGAAGTCGCCTTCGCCACTGTTAGTTGTGTCAAAGCCCCACTCAGCCTTGGCAAAAGCGGTAGTCGCTTCAGTCAGTTTGTGTTCGAAGGCAAAGTTGATACGGCTGCTGTCGCCCTTAGATTCGCCGTCAGTCTGGTCAACATAACGCATACCAACGTGACCACCGATGGTCACTTTGTCAGTACCATTGTCAACGACAGTAACAGCCATCGCCTGACCAGCCATCATGGAAGCAACAACAGCTGCAAGAATTTTCTTTTGCATGGAGCTTACTCCTGAAATTGTGTGTGATGTGTGTGCTTTTTTCTGTCGCCTTTCTTCTTATGCATAGCCTGGCGCAAAAGCCCCGAACCGATGCGGACGACTTAATTTGGGCACAATTATTCAAGAGTTGTTAAACCAAGGTCACATTAGATAATTGAATTGGCTTATGATTTTTTTTACTGTCGTGAGAATAAAAATCAAGCAGCATTTGATAGTAATTAATCAAGGATAAGGCTGTAGGCCTTGATGGATAATGGATTCAAGTAAATCACTACGAAGAGATTGAGTTAAAACAATCAAATAACCGGGTAGGTGAATGCCGAGATAAGGGATAAAATACGGCATTCCCGGTTAATGGAAATTTACATTTCGTTGATGTGCATCAACGCTGAAATAATCAAAGCCAGTGCGCAACATGTTATCTGTTAATGGACAGCTACCAGCCAAACAACTTCAGGTTTCTGGCCGGACGAAAGTTGGTTGAGAGAACAGCATGTTGATTCGGGTTGTACCTGACATCGGCATGCAGTTTCTGGTCACGGAGCAGGGCCGGAATATTTCTCACATAGAGGTTATGGTAATACACCTCTTTCAATGTCTTGATCATTCGGTGGCTAAAGTCCCCCTGGCTGCTCCAGGCGATAATACCGGGGCTTGGTAAAAAAGCATCGGCTGCGGTCTCTCTGTCGCGACTGGCGGATACCACCATCATATAGGCAGGAATGTCCCTGTCTCTGCCTGTATCAATTTCCTCGATAATATCCGGATGCAGCGAGTTATAGACATACCGATAGGGCAGGTCAAACATGGTGCCGGAGTGGCAGGTGTCAACGAAGATCAGCAGCCTTGTGCTGTTGTGAAAGCGTTTGAAGGCATGATGCAGTTCATCATCGGAAATAACATCGCGACCACAGACCAATAGCTCATCCATATGATCTGACTCATCACCGCTGGTATCCGGTCTGCGGGTGCCGTGTCCGCTGAAACTGATGATTATGCGATGTGGCCCGGCTTCGCTGTGGGTTTGCTCTGCCAGACGTTCAATTTCCGCGAGGACGATGGATTTTTTGAGTGGGCCAGATCGATCAGTCTGTACCTTAAGGGAGGTTGTCGGGATGCCCTTGCTGGTGGAGGCCCAGTTAAAAAAGTTCCAGGCATCATTACGGCAACCACCTAATGTTGGTACTTCCGGAATCTGATCGTAGTTTTGCCCGGTAAACAGTCCCTTGATCAGATGCATATTTTCAAACTCAAAATAGAAGTCAGTGTCCAGTGGACACTGGTTGTCATAACAAACGGTCTGATTATCGGGCAAATCTGAATTGAAAGAACAGTAGGCGTTGAGTGGCGATAGCAGTATTAATGACAGACAGATAAGCTGCGTGATCGTGCTGAAAACAACATGCTGAATTCGGGCTATACAGAAAGTGAGCATGGTATGCCTCATGCTTGAAAGCTTGAGAAGTGATGAGTGTCGGGTAAAGGTACCCCGGAGGCTGAACGAAGATAGATGCTTATTGAAATATAGTGGTAAATCGCAGAAAAAAACAACGGGTCATGCTTGCAAGCTGAACAGCTTTCCTTATAATCAGCGGCGTCTGGTGAGGGATGAAGTTCTTTCCTGATTCAGTCGTTGATGGTGGGCGTAGCTCAGTTGGCAGAGCTCCGGATTGTGATTCCGGCGGTCGAGGGTTCGAGCCCCTTCGCCCACCCCATCTTCCCTCCCTTGCAAACCTTCCAATTCTCACTCCCACGATTGTTGATCCTTCAGCATATTTATAAATATGTCGTATTTTGCCTGGTAAAAATCAACCAGCTGCCGCTCAGGTTCTATCCGTTCGTGATAGCGACTCATGGCTCTCATGGCCTCCTCAATACTGTCGTAGATACCAGCCGCCACCGCTGCGGTGATGGCTCCGGACAGCAGCATATTTTCTCTCTCTTCCGGAACGGCAGCAGGAATATTGAGTATGTTGATATGTTCAGTGAGCAGTCGTTGGTTCTTTGCCAGTCCTCCGGTGGGGATGAACAGTTCAATGTGATACCCGGCTTTTGTTAACTTCTCTAACTGATAGCGTGCATCCAGGGCCAGGGCCTGAATACTGGCAAGGTACAGCACAGCAAGCGACTGATGACTTTTATCCAGGGTAAGGCCGGTAATCATTCCCCGCTGTGGTTGATCCACTTCAGGTGCGTCAAAGTAAGGGAGTATATGCAGGTGCGCGGTCAGTTTGCTGACACTGTCAGCGTATTCCGATCGATCATTATCCGCCAGCTCATAGAGAATCTGATTAAGGTATTCATGAACCCCGATCCCCAGGCTGACAGCGATATCATAGATTGAGCTGTAAGCCGGGTGTGAGGTAATGATGTGATCAATAAAGGCACCTGCCGCAGTTTGCCGGGCGTATATCAACGAGTAACCTTCCAGCACAGAAGGGTAGGGGCCATCTGCTCCATCGCAGGTCAACATATCCCTGCTGAACGCGACGTAGTTGGATGAAGTTCCACCAATAAAACTGACTCTTTTGGTAATACAGTCTAGTGGTTGCTGACGGTCCGGGTGATTGCTGGCAAGTATCGTGGCGAGGGTGCCGCCATAGGCATCAACGATACCTGTGGCAACCGGGGTGCCCTGTTTGAGGTTCAGTTGGTCAGCGGCACTTTGGCACAGGCCATCCCCGATGGCTGCGCCCATCTCAAGGGATTCACCCTTGAATCGTCCCTCAATATCAATATTCAGTTGGGCTGCAGCCTTTTGGGTAAAGATATGACTGGTCGAATCGGGTGTTCTGGTCAGGCAGGCCGTTAGCTTCCAGGTGGCATAATCATAAAGGTCGAGGATGCAAGTAGCGGCTTGCCAGGTTTCCGGCGCACACTGGAAGAGCCAGAGTAATTTACAGCAGTTACTCCTGGCGTTGATGCCAGGGCCCGCATGGCCAAATAGTCCCGGGTGTTCTCTGGCAATATAGGCAGCCTGTTGACTGGCGCGGCTGTCCATCCAGCCAAAAGTGTCAGCACGATTGCTCCCGGGCAGGTGAACGGGTTGCATCCGCTGGTCCAGCAGAACCAGGGAGTAGGTGGTATCAATACCGATCCCGATAATATCCTCCTGATTCAGCGGGTGTTCAGCGATTAATCGGTTAACACCGGTGACCAGGGCTTCCCAGATATTCTTGGAACAGAACTCCATGGTACTGGCTGTTTTCCAGATCAGAAGTGGCTCTTCATTATGGGCAAGGACATGCCCTTCCGGGGAAACAAAAGCGCTGCGCAAACTGTGGGTGCCAACATCAATACTGAGCAAAACAGGCCGCATCTGTGATAATGTCCTTGAAACAATGTTTCGGGTAAGAATAGCTCCGTTCCTGCATTTGGACAGGGGTGTTTTAAGGTGGGTAAATTCATGCACATGAGCAGGATAATCGGGCATCGGGGGCTGGCAGGAGAGGCACCGGAAAATACCCTGGCAGGCATCAGGCTGGCTGCTGAGCGCGGGCTGAAGTGGGTCGAGGTGGATGTTACTCTGTCAGGTGATGGTACCCTTGTGCTTTTTCATGACCGGCGACTGAACCGTACCACCAATAAAAAAGGTCGCTTGAAGACGTTAACCTGCTCTGATCTGGCAACAATAGATGCCGGAAGCTGGTTTTCCGAGCAATTTTCGGGTGAGCAGATTCCTCAGCTTGGAGCGGCGCTTATACTCATAAAAGAACTTGGGCTTGGGCTGAACCTTGAGCTGAAAACCAATGGCTGTTCAGAGCCGAGGTTGGTAGAAGCGGTAGTAAAGACCATTGCCGAGGTTGAGTTGCCAAACGATCGGCTATTGGTTTCCAGCTTTAATTATGCGGCACTTGTCCGGTTCTCAGATTGTTCAGATATTCCGGTTGGCTGTCTGTTTGAGCGATTGCCAATGAACTGGCAGAAGAAAGCATTACGGGTCAACGCGGTATCCATCCACCTCAACAGTAAGCGAACGGCAAAACGACACATTTCGCGAGTGAAGTCCAAAGGCTATGAACTGTATTGCTACACCGTTAACTCTCCGGCGGTTGCCAGACAGCTGATTGATGATGGCGTTGATGGTGTTTTTTCTGATTACCCTTTGGCAGATCACAAAAAGCATGGGGGTGAAGTCCCGGCGGTGACCGAAGAAATCACGACGTAAAAAGAACAGGCTGGGTCAGCCTGCTCATGGTGAACCTTAAAGCTCGTCCACTTCTCTCAAATATTTGAACAGCTTTCGCGCCGCTGCCGGGGGCTTATCCTGAGATGCTTCTCTCTGGGCATTACGGACCAGCTGGCGGATATGCTGGTGGTCAGCTTCCGGGTAGTGCTCCAGGTATTCAGTTAATGCCGTGTGACTGTCATCATCACGAATCAGCTGGTCACGCCACCGCTCCAATTGATGAAACCGGCGGTTGTACTCTTCACTGGAGGAATCCAGCTGGTTAAGCAGCGCCATGATCGGCTCAATGTCCTGGTCTGCCATCAGTTTGCCAATAAAGCCCAGATGGCGCTTTCTGGCATTGTTGCTTTTGATGCGATTGCTCTCATCCAATGCTGCACGCAGGCGATCATTCAGTGGCAACTTATCCAGCAGTGCCGGTTTCAGTTCCATCAGCCGGGCACCAATGTTTTTAAGCTCATCCATGTCCCGCTTCAGCTCAGATTTGCTGACATAGATGATTTCTTCGGTTTCTTCATCGTCCCAGGCTTCCTGGATGCGACGGCTCTTTTTACTCATAGAGAATGGCCATTGATGGGAATCTGCCTGATGTTATTTATCAGAAAGCAGTTCCATGGATGGAAAATGGATTTCCCGGTATTTTACTTCAGAATGCTTTTCAATTGGGATGTTTTTCCGCAACTCCTTTTGTCGTTTTGTTGCGGGCCTGATGCATCATCTGGCAAATCCCGCAGAAATATCTGCCAGAACGTTAAGCACCCTGTCTATCTCTTCCGGCGTATGGTAGTGGACAAAGCCTATCCGCAGTAACCCATCCCGCTCCTGAAGCTTGAGCCGGTCAAGCAGATCCAGTGCATAGAAATGGCCGGACCAGGTATAGATACCGTGCCGGGCCAGCAGCTGTGCCAGCCTGGCCGAGGATTGTCGGTGGTGGGCCAGGGCAAAGGTGGGGGTTCGGTCAGCCGTGGTATCCGAGCCGTACAAGGTAAACCCGGTCATGTGGTTGAGACCATCAAGAAACCGTTGCGACAACTGTTGCTCGTGTTCCTCGATCCAGCGCGCCGACGTCTGCAGTCCCTTGCGGTCATGGTCAGAACCGGTGAGCCAGCCATGGTATTGAATGCAGGCCAGCAATCCGGCAATCGCGGTAAAGTTCTGTGTCCCTGTCTCCCAGCACCAGGGTGGCTGGTTATTTGCAGCCCGGACCTTATAGGGCTTCAGACTGCCCAACAGTTCTGGCCGACCATACATCACCCCCAGGTAAGGGCCGCAGAACTTGTAGGCTGAACAGGTCAGGAAATCCACATCCAGGGCCTGCACATCCGGTAACCGGTGGGCGGTGTAGTGAACGGCGTCAACATGGACCAGGGCATTCACGGAGTGTGCAGCCCTGATCAGTTCTGCTGCCGGGGTGATGCTGCCGGTCACGTTGGAGGCCAGGGTAAACGCCACCAGTCGTGTTCTGTTGGACAGCAGGCGCTCAAGCTCCGTGACGCAGAGATTTTGACTGGCGGTAAAATCCATCGTCCGGACTGTGCATCCCCGTTCCTCTGCCGCCAGCACCCAGGGGGTGATATTGGCGTCATGGTCCAGCGATGAAACAATAATTTCATCACCTTTGTGCCAGGTTCTGGCGATGGCTCTGCTCAGCGCCAAGGTCAGGGAGGTCATATTGGCACCGAAGGCAATGCTGTCAGCAGGGGCATTTAATAACTGCCCGGCAGCCTCCCTTGCCCGTTCCAGCAGTGCCATGGTTTCTTCACTGGTGGCAAAAAAGCCACCCAGGTTAGCGGAACCCGATTGTTGGTAATCGGACATGGCACTGATCACCGATACCGGAACCTGGGTACCTCCCGGCGCATCAGAATAGACGGCCCGCTGGTTTCCCTCTAGCCGCTCAAGGGCTGGAAATTGCTCTCGGATACGCTGGAGGTTGGTTGAGGTATGCTGTTTTTCCACTGTTCATCCTCCAGGGTTACCGTAATAACGAAAACATCCCGATGCCCGGAGACTTGGCCACTGCTGACCTGAAGCGCAGAGGTGTAGTGATAGACCCGCCGGTCATTGCAGTAAACAATATCCCCGGGCAACAGCGTAGCACTATAGGCAGGTTTTTGTTCCGGATGATAAAAAATTCCAGTCTCTGCACCCTCGACGTTTTTGCGGTCAGTGCAGATGATGGCAATCAGGTCGAAGCCATCCTGGTGAATGCCTTCCGGCACTGGCAAGCCGTGATCATCGCCGGAGCAGGTGACCCGGATTTGATGCACGCCATAAACGGTACGTGCCGGATCAAGACCGAAAAAAACGTTTACCTGTCTGAACAGGGATTGAAATTCCGGCAGCTCCGTCAGGGTCGGTTCAATTTCAGCAAATTCCCGCAGAATGTCGCCACTGAGATAATTGACCGAACGGGACTGGACAAAGTCATCGTGGGGTAATCTTTCCAGGCGTTCTGCAGGCCCGGTAAAACGGGAGTAGCGGCGAAAACGGTAGTGACCGCTGACATAACGGTCAGCGGCAAGATTGGCAAAAAAAGGCGCAAAAGCGTTCAGGTCAAGATCGGTCAGCCGCTGATGTGAAAAGGTAAAATCAGGTGAAATAACAGCCATGGTCACCCTCCTGCCATTACTGATGTTGTTCTACGGTGTCTGCAACATAATAGACGACATAATCGCTACGCAGCGTGCCTGGTGAAGCTGGACAAGCATTTTTTTACCGGTTTGGCATCAGCTGCCATTGCCTGGTCATTGCATGAATCACCAGTTAGTTCAGATAAATTAGTGCACAAGGCTCTCTGCGCAAGTCTGAATCTTAATAACCTGCTTTTAGGGCAAATCCCGAATAAGTCAGCGGCTGGTATAAATAGTTTTTCATGGGATACGGCAGCGGCAGGCAGTCAGAGCCTGATGCCAGGACTTTTGCCAAGGGCACCCGGTTCTCTACCAGCCTTGAACGAATGCAGGTTCGGGCGCAGGCCATCAGCGTCCTCGGTTGATAAGCAGAAATGTAATTGTGCAGGGTATCAACAACGCCTCTGGCTGCAGCAATGTCCAGTGCGGTTTTACCAGAAGCATTGGGAATATTGGCATGGGCACCATTGGCCAGCAGACTGTCAACGATCTCTTGCCGGTTTTTCTGAAGCGCCAGATGCAGTGGGGTATTGCCTGAGCGGCCGGGTTTATTGGGATTGGCTCCATTGGCCAGCAAGCTATTGGCCATACTGTTCATTCTGTAATGGAGAGCCCAGTTAAGTGGAGTCTGACCCCACTTGTCAGGAATATCTGGATTGGCACCTGCTTGCAGTAACGTGTTAACGCCCACAATTTTGCAGTGAAGTATCGCACAGAGCAGCGGAGTCTGGCCCGAGAAGTCAAGGGCGTTGATATAGGCACCTCTGTCAAGCAGGTAATTCAGGAACTTGGTGATCACTGTATCGTTTATATTAAGAAGGGCCATATGCAGTGCTGTGTCACCATTAATGTTACTGGCGTTCAGGTCAGCTCCCCTGTCCAGCAACAAATTGAGGGCCTTATAGTTGCCCAGTTCTGCCGCTTTCAGCAAAGGCGTACTTTGATCTACCAACAAATAGGGGACAGGAAGGTTCGGATCTGCACCGCGATCCAGCAGCGTCTTGACAATACCTTCACCGTCCAGTCTGTAAATGGCAATATGCAGAGGGGTAGATCCACCCACAGAGCAAATATTGGGGTCAATGCCCTGGTCCAGCAACCAGTTGACGGTGGCCAGGTCATTACGCAGGACTGCTGATATCATCAGCTCTGCAAAATCGGCCGTTGTTGCCGACAACTGCCTGCTGGCTGAAGCAGCCACAGCAGATTCTGAATGATTGACCTCTGTCGTGTTATCAGGCAGCGGGAGATCGACTGCAGATGAGGATTCCACGCTGGCATCGGCTACCATTTCCTGCGAATGGTCATGCTCCGTCCTGACGCTTGGTAACATTGTTGTGTTTCCGTTCAAGATATACAAAGAACAGCAATCGTTTAAAGAAAATAGTTCACAAGGTTCGCTACGCAAGCCTGAATCTAAATGACCTGCTTTCGGGACAATTCCTAAAGAGTCAGCGGCTCGTGTAAATAAGCCCTTATGGGATTGGACAGCGGCAGGCAGTCAGAGCCTGGTGCCAGGGCTTTTGCCAGCGGCATCTGGTTCTTTACCAGCCGTGAACGAATGCTGGTTCGGGCGCAGGCCAATAGCGTCTCCGGTTGATAAGGAGGCATGATATTGTGCAGGGTATCAGCGACGCCTTTGGCTGCTGCAATGTCAAACGCAGTTTGACCAGACGCATTGGGAATATTGGCACGGGCACCATTGGCCAGCAGAATGTCAACGGTATCCCGCCGGTCTTTTTGAAGCGCCAGATGCAGAGGTGTTTCGCCTGACTTGCCTGGCTTATTGGGATTGGCTCCATTGGCCAGCAGGCTATTGACCATACTGTTGATTTTGGCAGGGACGCTGTACAGTACAGCCTTGATAAGTGCAGTCTGACCCCACTTGTCAGGAGTATCTGGATTAGCACCTCGTTGCAGTAAAGTGTTAATGCCCGCAATGTTGCCTGACATTACCGCCCAGAGCAGCGGAGTTTGGCCGTCACAGTCAAGGGCACTGATATCGGCACCTCTGTCCAGCAGGCAATTCATGATCTCGGTGATCGCTGTCGGGTTGTTACAACAAACAGTCGCCAGATGGAGCGCTGAGGAATTCGAATGATCACGGGCGTTCAGATCGGCTCCCCTTTCCAGCAACAAGAAAACGGCCTTGTCATCGGCCTTCATTGCAGCCAGTAGCAAAGGCGCAAAATGGCAGGCCGGGAGATTCGGATTCGCTCCGCGATCCAGCAGCGTCTTGACAACATCTTCCCGCTTGCCATAGATGAGGGCCCAATACAGAAGGGTATAGCGGCCCTGGCAGCGGGTATTGGGGTCAACGCCCCGGTCCAGAAGGTGGTTGAGAGTGGCCAGGTCATTCTTCGCGATGACTAATTTCATCAATGCTGCCAGATCTGTCAACTCACTCGTCGTGGCAGGCAACTGCCTGCTGCCTGAGACTGCCACTGCGGATTCTGAGTGATCGACTTCTGACGTGTGATCAGACGGTGGGAGGGGTACGGGTGGGGGAGACGAGCTTGCATCGGCTGTCATTTCCTCCGAATGATCATACTCCGTCCTGCCCCTTGAGAACATCAATGCTCCCCCTTTCAGGTATATAAAGAACACAAATCGCTTAGTGAAAATAGTGCACAAGGCTCAGTGCGCAAGTCTTGATAAAGGTTGCTGATTAGACTCTGAATCTGCAATTGATCATCTATCTGATGCATTATTAACTTCACAGCGGCACAATAGTTGAAAACCTCCGTAGGCATAAACACAACAGATCAGGTGCAATCATGGGCGAACCTTCCAATGCAGTGCTGGATCCACGAAGTGAAGAGACCAGGCTGAAAACACTGGCCGGTGATATTCTGGCAGAGGCCACCAGACAGGGAGCGGATGCCTGTGAGGTGGGCATCAGCATGGATGCCGGCCTGTCGGCCAGCGTCCGTATGGGTGATGTTGAAACGGTTGAGTTTAACCGTGACCAGGGGCTGGGCATTACCGTCTATCTGGGTAAACGAAAAGGCTCTGCCAGTACTTCTGACAGCAGCCCAAAGGCCATCCGTGAAACGGTAAAAGCCGCCTGCGATATTGCCCGTTACGCGTCCGAAGACCCTTATGCGGGTTTGGCTGACCCCGTGTTAATGGCTGATGGTGATGCGCTGCCGGATCTTGACCTGTATCACCCCTGGGGAATCGATGCCGGGCAGGCGATTGATCTGGCCATGCAATGTGAAGATGCCGGACGTGCGTTCAGTAATAAAATTGTCAATTCCGACGGTGCCAGTGTCTCCAGCCATCAGGGTTGTCGTGTCTATGGCAACAGCAATGGGTTTATTGGCAGCTATGTGTCCAGTCGCCACAGCCTGAGTGCGGTGTTGATTGGTATGCAGGGTGACGAGATGCAGCGGGATTACTGGTATACCGTAAGCCGTAATGCCAACGAGCTGGAAAAAGCGGTCGCGGTTGGCAAGACCGCGGCGGAACGCACGGTGCGCCGACTGGGAGCAAGAAAGGTAGGCACTGCCGAGGTGCCGGTACTGTTTGCACCGGAGGTGGCTTCAGGTCTTATTGCCCATTTTCTCGGGGCGATCAGTGGTGGCAGCCTTTATCGACAGGCCTCTTTCCTGTTGGATCACCTGGGTAAGCCGGTGTTTCCAGAATGGATGCGTATCCACGAGCAACCATTGCTGAAAAATATGCTGGGATCCGCCAGCTTCGATAATGATGGGCTGGCGACCTATGCCAAGGACTTTATTACGGACGGTGTGCTGCAGCATTATATTTTAAGCACCTATTCTGCCCGCAAACTGGGGATGGACAGTACTGCCAACGCCGGTGGTGTTAATAACCTGTTTGTACAAAGCAATGCAGGCGATCTTGATGCGCTGCTGAAACAGATGGGAACCGGGCTGCTGGTTACCGAACTGATGGGGCAGGGGGTTAATACCGTTACCGGTGATTACTCCCGTGGTGCCGGTGGCTTCTGGGTCGACAATGGCGAAATTCAGTTCCCGGTGTCAGAAGTGACGATTGCCGGCAACCTGAAAGATATCTACCGGAATATTGTTGCCGTGGGCAATGATGTCGACAGGCGTGGGAATATCCAGACCGGTTCAATTCTGATCAGCAGTATGAAGCTGGCGGGTGAGTGATTGCTAAAAGGCAAAAGAAGGGACCACAAAGGCACAAAGGTTTTTTGGGCTTTTGTGGTTCAATGTTTAAAAGCTATTCTCGGACCAATGGCACTGACTTAAGGGTGAAAGCCTTGTCATACGTGGTCTTTAAGGCACCCGGCGATTGGAACCACAAAGCACACAAAGAGCACAAAGGAAAAGAAAAGCTCTTCTTAGTGCTCTTTGTGTGCTTTGTGGTTCAAAACGCTACCCATAGAAAACAGTGGCCAGCCCAAGGAATGAGAGGAACCCCACCACATCGGAAATCGTGGTCAGGATAATACTGCCAGCAAGGGCCGGATCAATATTTAATGATTTCAGTAAAACCGGCAGCATCGCACCGGTGACCACGGCAACACTCAGGTTGATCACCATGGCGCAGGCGATCACCAGGGAAATAATCGGATCATCAAACCAGAACCAGGCGATGGTGGCCACCAGGGTTGCCCACAACAACCCGTTGAGAAAACCGGCAACCAGCTCCCGGCTTAACAGCCAGCGGAGGTTGGTCTTACTGATTTGCCCTAGCGCCATACCCCGGATCACCAGGGTCAGGGCCTGACTGCCGGCATTACCTCCCATGCCCGCAACAATCGGCATCAGCACCGCCAGGGCCACCACTTTATCAATTGTTTCCTGAAACAGACCAATGACCGAGGCGGCAATAAAGGCGGTAATCAGGTTGAAGCCCAGCCAGACCGCCCGGCGTCGTGCAGTTCGCAGTGCCGGGGCGAAGGTGTCTTCATCGTCATCCAGACCGGCCATACTCATCATGGAGTGTTCGGCCTCTTCCCGGATCACGTCCACTACATCATCGATGGTGATCCGCCCAAGCAGTTTGCCCTTGTCGTTCACCACCGGGGCGGAGAGCAGGTCCTGCCGTTCGAACAGCTGGGCTACCTGGGTATCCTGCATATCCGCAGGAATCGGGTCCAGGTCGGTTAACATCACTTGTCTGACGGTAGCGCCCGGTTCGGTTGTCAGGAGCAAGGTCAGGGGCAGGCGACCGATGTATTCATCCCGGCGATTGACCACCAACAGGCTGTCTGTGCCATCCGGAATGCCTTCATGACGGCGCAGGTAACGGAGCACAACATCAACGGTGTTATTGGGGCGCACCGTAATGGTGTCGGTGTTCATCAAGCCACCGGCGGAATCCTCCGGATAGGCCAGAACCGCCTCAACCCGCTGGCGGTCCTGACTGTTCATGGAATCCAGCACCTGTCGGGTGATGGTATCTGGCAGTTGCTGCAGCAGGTCGGCGATGTCATCAACATCCTGACCTTGAGTAATGGCTTTCAGTTCGGCAATGTTCATCTGGTCAAGGAAGAACTGGCGAACGTCTTCGCTCAGTTCCTGCAGCACGTCGCCTTCCTGTTCACGGTCAATCAACCGCCATAACAGGCTGCGTAACTTTGGTGGGGAGGACTCCAGCAAGTGCGCGGTATCAGCAGGGGGCAAGGTGTTCAACATGGTGCGCAATTCTGCAGAGACACCGTGCTCAAGAGCATCATTAAGTTTTTTCAGCTCGGCTTCACCGATGCTCAATTGCAGTTGCTGCGCCATTATTGTCTGCCTGAAATGATCTGCCTGAATGATCTGCATGAACAGTTTCTGCGCATCCGGTAAAGGCCGGATGGTCAGGGAAAATGAAAGATGGTCTCTATGGTAATTGCAGTGGCTACTCCCCGCAAAGGGGGAGTCTGTTATTCTTCTTCACCAAAGCGGTCATCAATCAGCTCGCACAGGGCAAGGCAGGCGGCCTCTTCATCATGGCCGTCACAAAGGAGCTCAAGCTCCGAACCCTGTCCTGCCGCCAGCATCATAACCGCCATGATACTCTTGCCATCCACCTTGCGCCCATTGAATCCGATTTCGATCTCACTGGCAAACGCCGATGACGTGGAAACAAACTTGGATGCCGCCCGGGCGTGCAAGCCCAGTTTGTTAATGATTTTTTTTCGATAGGTAATCATTATTCGTGAAGCTCTCTGTGTCTAACCTGAACCCGATCCAGTTTACTGGTAAACAGGGTGCCCAGTGTTTTACCAATATAGACTGAGCGGTGCTGCCCTCCAGTGCAACCGATGGCAATCGTCATATAACTGCGCTGGGCTGACTCAAAGCGCGGAAGCCATTTTTCGATAAAGGCACTGATATCCTCAACCATTTCGACCACCAGGGGATCATCCTTCAGAAAGTCGATAACCGGTTGGTCCAGACCTGTGTATGTTCTCAGGGATTCGTCCCAGAAAGGGTTGGGCAGGCAGCGCACATCAAAGATAAAGTCGGCGTCTGAAGGAATTCCGTTTTTAAAGCCAAACGATTGAAAAAGAACCGTCACACCGCTTTTGTGATCAGCGCAGAACTCCTGTTTGATCATGTCCCTCATCTGATGAACAGAGAGCGATGTGGTGTCGATTTTCAGGTCTGCCTCAATCAGCACCGGCGTAAGCAGCTTTTTTTCTAACGCGATGGCTTCTCTGAGCGATGTCTGGTCATTACTGAGCGGGTGCTTTCTGCGTGTGGCACTGTAACGGCTGACCAGCTTTTCGCTGTCGGTGTCCAGGTACAGTACCTGACAATGGATGCCTTTGTTCCGAAGGGACTTCAGCAGATCAGGAAAGTTATCCAGAGTTCCGGGCAGGTTTCTGACATCAATACTGACGGCCATCCTGGGGGGCGTTGAATGATGGCCTTTCAGGGTATCCGGTAATTGGTTCAGCATACTGGCCGGAAGATTGTCGACACAATAAAAACCCTCATCTTCAAGGGTGTGCAGAGCTGAACTTTTTCCAGAACCGGAGCGCCCGCTGATGATGATAAGTTTCATAGCTGTTCCTTTATGCTTCTGAGCGTGTAGGTATTGAAAGCTGACCCTTCTTCTATTAAAGCAACTTTTGATCAAGAAGCCTACCGGATACCGTTGACCTGAGGTGGAAAAAGCAAATCGATGGCCAGGGTATCCGGAGTTGCTGGCAATCCTGTTAATCAAAATGTGTTTAATGGCTGACAGCGTCTGGTTGCGGGATTCTATCAGGGTGCGGGATATGGGTCAGGCTATTGGTTTTTCCTGATTCTAATGAGTGCGGGAAACTCTGTTAGTGCTTCTGACAGTGCTGTCATTCATTTAATGGGAGAATAATCCTAGAGTTTAAATCACAAGTAAACCAGTGAGAGAGGTTAATTAAATAATCTCTCTTAATTATATGAAACAATCCTATCTTGTTAAAGGAGTAACATCATGGACGCACCACTGACTAAACCACAATTTCTCGCAATTACTTATCAACCATTAGTTGAAACTACTAAACGTCAATTAGTTGAAACGACTAAACATCCATTAGCTGAAAAAGCTTCTCAACCAGTTCCAGTTCCGGGTCCGCGTGAAAAAGATCAGGTACCTGATGATTTTGGCAGGTTCTATAACCGCATGGTAAGGCCACTGGAAAGAAAGTTTGAAGATGGTCAGCCAAAACCAATATTTGTTATTGGCGGTCGGGATAAAGCCGAAGATAAACTGGCCAAAAGCCACATGGCCTACCTTCAGCGCAAGGCTGATGCTATGCAGAATATCAAACCGGTTATTGATTCTGTTGTCCAGACAGAACAGGAAAGCCCCATAGAAAGCGACACCAGTCCCAAGGTGGAGGTCATGCAGGACGAACCGGCTTTGGAACCTGTTCCTCAGACAAATTCGGAAAGCTCTGAAGACAGCTCCTGTGGCTTCTTCAAAAAGCTGAAGCACTGGGCAATTAAAGTTGTCAAAGTTGTTTACAAATATACCGGTCTGAAATTTATTGTTGAGGCAATCAAAGGTAAGGATAAATCTGAACCTGTCGCTGATACCGTCAATACCCAGGATGAAGCTGTCGCTGATACCGTCATAAGCCAGGATGAAGCTGCAGTGGTGGCTGATGTTGTCAAAAGCAAGCGTAAACCTACACCTGTTGCTGATTGTGTCAAAAGAGTGCTTGAAGCTAAAATTGCTACAGTTGATGTGATGAAAGCCAGAGGGCTGGCCCTTCAGCCTGACAGGGCTAAAATGCTTCATGATCTTAAGATTGTACAACGCTTACGAGGTGTTGTTGCACCGATTACACCACGTACCGCAGAGAGTTCGCCTTGCTCCGGGCAGGATAGTTACGATCTTTCCGGGCTTCACCGTGCGAGTACTGTCTTCGCTGAAAAAAGAGATAAAAAAGCCTTGGAGAACATTGCTGAAATTGAAAAGAAACGAGCTGAGGTTGAAGCCAACAAAGCAAAAGAAAATTTTGCCAAGGAAAAAAAGGCTTCATATAGAAATAAATTAATAAATCCTGGGTTAAAGTATGGCAAAGATTGGGTGGCCTACAACTTTTCACGAAAGCAAGAGTCTACTGAAGTGCAGAAGGCCAAAGAGGCCAGGGACATCAAAATGGCCGAGGATCATAAGCGACAGGATTCTCAAAGCCCTGTGTCTGAAACCCCGATTGTTCCATCAACTGTTTCGCCAGTCACTAAAGAAGATCCAAAGGCCGACAGGTATGCAGCAATTCGTGAGCTTGATGAGCAACTTAAGGTTCAACGGTAATTGGCTAAAACCCTGTAAGCCGCAATGCATTTTGTCCGGGACTCAAAGAAGTGTGTTAACAACAAAAGATAAGAGCATTGTGATCAGTTGAACCTTTCAGGCCATCATTACCTATGATGGCCTTTTTTGTCACGTTATTCACTGTTCACTCATAGTACGATAGAGCATTGTCGTATTGGTAGCCGAACGTATTTTCTGAAGGGTCAGGGCAGAATGAAATCGCCCGGCCAGCGTCCTTAAAATTTCAAGATGTTCCTGGTTTTCGCCTTCTGGCACGATCAGCGCGAATACCAGATCAACGGGCTCACGGTCCACCGCATCAAAATCAACCGGTTCCGCCAGTCGTATAAAAAGACCGATAGGCTCCGGGCAGGCTTTGCAACGACAGTGGGGAATAGCCACGCCATCACCCAGTCCGGTGGTGCCAAGACGCTCCCGGGCAACCAGCGCTTCAAACAGTTCTTTGGCATTGATTTCGGGGGCATCGCTGCTGATGCGTTCAGCGATAAATTCCAGGATTTTCTTTTTGCTGGCCCCGTGCACCCCGTCAAGGGTGCGCTCGGGGGTTAGGATGCGGTGAATAATCATGCTGAATAAGAATGGCAACCTGATAAATCAAAGGGCATGGCCACTGGCACCCTGTTGCCTGTCCAGGGCTTTCTCTTTTCGTTTAACCAGCTGCCGATCCAACTTGTCCGAGAGCAGGTCAATGGCTGCGTACATGTCTTCGTGCTCGGCGGTGGCATTAATCTCGGCCCCGCGGGTATGCAAAACGGCTTCTGCTTTCTGCACCAGCTTTTCGACGCTCAGGGTCACCTGTACATTGGTGATATGGTCAAAATGTGAACCAAGACGCTCCAGTCTTTTGATCACATAGTCGTGCAGAGCTTCTGTTACCTCGACATGATGCCCACTGATGTTGACTTGCATGTAACGCTCTCCTGAATCCCATTATCCAGATAATCACCAGTCCGCGGGATTTTTCGTACTGGCTGAGTTCGATTCTATCACTGTCGGTGCAGCTTGGAATGCCCTGAGACAAAAAAAACTGCTTTTTGAACGGTGTATCAACGGAGCTTGTGTAAAAAATTCCGGAACACTGTTTCAATGTGATTGATGGGCGTCCCTTATCAATACCTATCAATGACATCCAAACTCCATTCGTCCTGAGCGGAGTCGAAGGGCGTAAGCACCATGCCCTGAATAAAGACTGTGCCAATCACCTTCCGTCCGTGCATCCAAGCGGAGCCGAAGGACGCTCAGGGTAAACGGAGATTGCACACATCAAACTCCTCAAAATGATGTACTAAGGCACTAACTGCTTACGCTCATTGGATGGCGGAATATTCATGGACTCACGGTATTTGGCAATGGTGCGCCTTGCTACCTTGATGCCCTGATCCCCCAGAATCGCTGCAATTTTATTGTCACTGAGGGGCTTGCGCGGTGTCTCTTCAGCAATAAGTTTGCGGATATGGGCCCGAATGGCCGTGGAGGAACACTCCCCCCCTTCCGTGGTGCTGACATGGCTGGAAAAAAAGTACTTCAGCTCGTAAACACCCCGGGGAGTATGCATGTACTTCTGAGTAGTGACCCGGGATATCGTCGACTCATGCATCCCCACCGCCTCGGCAATATCCGCCAGCACCAGGGGTTTCATGGCTTCATCCCCTTTTTCCAGGAACTCCTGCTGATAGGTAATAATCTGGCTCGCCACTTTCATCAATGTTTCATTGCGACTTTGCAGGTTTTTCAAAAACCAGCGGGCTTCTTGCAGATGGTTCTTCATGAACACATTGTCGCGGCTGTTATTGGCTCTCTGAACCATGGACGCATAATTATTATTAATACGCAGTTTGGGCAGGGCGTCGGAATTCAGTTCCACCGTCCAGCGTTCCCTGATTTTCCGGACGGATATATCCGGAACCACATATTCGGCTTCTGTCTGATCAATGGTGCTGCCGGGTTTTGGGTGGAAGCTCTGAATCAGGCTGAGGGCTTCTCGCAGCTGGTCTTCTTTCAGTTTGGCATGACGCATGATGCTGGCATAATCACGGGTGCCAAGGGACTCAAGGTAACGGGTGAGCAGTTTTTCTGCATTGTTGAAATGGGGTGTTGAGGGCGGCAGCTGACGAAGTTGAACCAACAGGCACTCTCTAAGGTCAACACTGCCACAACCCACCGGATCGAATTGTTGCACCCGGTGTTGCAGCACATGGATCTCTTCAATCTCCAGATCGTCCAGTTGGGATTGAAGAGAGACAAACAGGTCATCCAGCGTGCAGGTTAAATACCCATCCGGATTAACCGCCTCGATGATCGCCAGACCAATCAGCCGGTCCCGGTCGCTCATGGGCACCATATCCAGTTGCCATTCCAGGTGATCCTGAAGTGACTCCACAGCGGAGGATTTTGCCAGGGGGTCATAATCATCGTCACCGCTGCTGGCCGGCAGGCTGGAATACACGTCGTCCCAGGCGGAGTCCACGGGCAGTTCATTGGGAATGCTGTCTGACCATTCCGCCATCTCCTGAGGCTCAGGTTCTGAGGCTTTTTCGCTCAGATCAACGAGCTCTTCCCGTCCTTCAGTGCTGCTGGCGGTGTCCTCTGTCTGGCTATCGTCGGACTCCAGCATGGGGTTGGACTCCAGGGCCTCCTGAATCTCCTGCTGAAGATCCAGGGTCGATAGCTGTAGCAGCCGGATGGCCTGTTGCAGCTGCGGCGTCATGGTCAACTGCTGGCCCATCTTGAGCTGTAAGGAAGGCTTCATAGGCAACCGTATACCTTTACTTCGTTGTCCGTGGAGGCTGCAGAGGCTTACTCTCCATGTGCGGCTGATTATAAACCCATAGACGTTTCTGAAACCATAGCTTTAGCAAAAAATGTGCAAAGATTGAATACGATGAAATTACGTGTGTTTTTGTGTGGCTTATAAGCGCTTTCCGCCTTTAAAGTTCGGTCATAACGACTGTCAGAATGGTTAAAAAAAACTACCCGATCATTATTTGACATTGGTCATTTACAACCAAAAGTTCAAGAAATAACCTGCGCGAAATTTAGCCATTTTCAGGATTCCCCTGTGGATATACTCATCGTCATACCCGTAGTTGCACTGGTTATATACGCCATCGTGAAGAACTACAGTGCATCAGCCTCGCTGGCTATTGCCGGTATTGTCCTGCTAAGTGCCGCCGCGTTGATGGGGATAAAAGACATTCTGCCAGCGGCCAAGGCCACCGGTTTTATCCCCTTTGACCTGTTTCAACTGATGAACACGGTATTCAGCTTCCGCATGGCCAGCCTGGGTCTGACCATCATGGCCTGTGGTGGTTTTGCCAGCTACATGTCCCATATCGGTGCCTCAGAAGCGCTGGTTCGACTGGCCGTTAAGCCCATCAGCCGTTTTCGCTCACCTTATATGGTACTGGCACTGTGTTATCTGCTCAGTGTTGTGCTGCAAATGTTCGTCACCTCGGCAACGGGTCTCGGTTTGCTGTTGATGGTGACGCTGTATCCGGTGCTGAGAAATATCGGTTTAAGCCCGGCTTCAGCGGTTGCCGTGATCGCTTCTCCGGCGGCGTTTGAAATCGGTGTCACCCAGGTGAATGCCAACTTTGCCGCCAGCCAGTCCGGACTGGAAATTACCGAATACTTCCTGGATTATCAGGCCTGGATCACCGTCCCCATGGCGCTGGTGGCGGCGGCCCTGCACTTTGTCTGGCAGCGTCGGTGTGACCTGAAAGATGGCTACAGGGTTGCCGAGCATGTGGGCGAGGGCATCGAACATACAGACGGTGACAAGAAAGACCCGGCCCCGGCATTCTATGCGCTGCTGCCCATGATTCCTTTCTTCCTGTTGTTGATCTTTTCCAAAATGATGGTGTCGTCCATCAAAATGAACCTGGTCATGGCCATGCTGATCAGCGTATTTGCCGGCATGTTCTGTGAAGTGATCCGTACCCGGAAAATGAAACAGTCCCTTGATGGCTTTGATCAATTCCTCAATGGTATGGGTGCTGTTTTTGGTCCGGTGGTAGGTCTGATTATCGGTGCTGAAATTTTTGCCACAGGGTTAAAACATATTGGTGCCATTGACTCCCTGCTCGGTTCTGCCCAGGGGCTGGGTATCGGTGCTGCCGGTATGACGCTGTTTATGGCCATGCTGATTGCTGTTGCGGCCATTATGATGGGCTCTGGCAATGCAGCCTTCCTGTCATTTGCCACCCTGGCACCAGAAGTTGCCAAAAGCTTTGGTGTGCCTGCGGTGGCCATGCTGCTGCCCATGAACTTTGCCGCTTCCATGGGCCGTTCCATGTCCCCCATCTCGGCGGTCATTATGGCCTGTGCCGGTATTGCCAAAATCTCACCGTTTGAAGTGGTGAAAAGAACCTCGGTACCGATGATTGGTGCGTTTGTGGTTGGTATGGCGCTGCATCTGATTTTGTTTGTCTGATCCTTTTCTCCCCCGCCTGGCGGGGGCGTTTTTTTAATATGATCCTGCGTTGCTCTAGTTCAGGAAAGCCCTGATACCCGACATCCCGCTCAGTGCAGCATGGGTACCAACGCTTTTCCACACTGGGTTGTCTCAAAAGCCGCAGTGAGTTGACTTGGTAGATAAAAGTGGGTGTCCTTTTCTCCACTAGCAAAAACTCCAACAAATACTCCGGCTAAGAATTGGTCAAAACCTACCGCCTTAACAACGTACAATAGAACAGCTACACCGTAAAAAACATACATTGCGAGAAACCGCTTACCTTGTAGCATTAATATCAGAACCACTAACGCTGTTGAGAACTGAATCGGGTAATCGAAAAATAGATTCATAATTTCCATGTGTATTTGTGCTTAAGGCAAAAAAGGCAGGCAAGAAACAAAAAAGTTCAGTTTAAAAAAATTCAAGGACACGCATATTTCATTGCCCGCTTTCCAGAGGTAAATTTATGGGTGTCCTATTTTTTACAGCAACCCCATGTGTTGCGGCTGGAAAGTCGCCCCCCCAATATTGAAGGGGAGGGGGAAGTGACCCTGCGGGATCTGGTGCGCAACAGTCTGCGGATGCGACCGGATCGGATTGTGGTGGGCGAGGTGCGGGGGGCTGAGTTTATCGACATGCTGACCGCCATGAATACCGGCCATGACGGTTCCATGACCACACTGCACGCCAATTCACCGAGGGATGCCGTACGACGACTGAAGAGTATGGCGGCCATGAGTGGTATGGGGCTGGATGGTGATGTCGTGGTAGAGCTGATCGCTTCAGCAGTGGATGCCATTATCCAGCTGGAACGCATGTAAGACGGCGTTCGTCGTGTTGTAAGTGTTCAGGAACTGGTGGGCATAACGCATGGGGATATTGTCCTGCGGGAAATCAGCCGGTTTGAGCGTTCAGGGGCGGGTGTGGATCACGTTGGTAAGGGAGAACGAAAAGGTGTTGCTGGTGATTTTATCAGCACCGGCTATCGGCCCCTCTTTATGGACAAGCTGGAAGCCCGTGGGCTTGGCTGTGACGATAAGATTTTTGCTGAAGGGGTTTTATCATGAACGATGTCATGGGCAGTGCCATGAAAGATCATAAACAGAGGAGGGACTGGTTATGTCTGGCTCATTAAGTCTATTGCTGGCCATGACCTTTATGGCGGTCTTTATGGTCAGTATTGCTGTGCTGCTGCTGGGTCCACGACACCAGTTGCAGAAGCGGCTGCACCACCATCTTGAGCAGATGGGGGGCGATCAGCCGATGCACCAGGTGCTGCGCAGACGTTATGTGGAGCAGTTACCGCCCTGGCTGCAAAAGGTGGAACAACATCCTCTGTTGGCTGGGCTGGATCTGCTGCTACTGCAAGCCGGTAAAGGGAATCGTGCACTGGAACTGATGGGCATCTGCCTGGCCATTGCACTGCTTTCCATAACGGTTTTACTGATGCTGGATGTTGGCTGGCCGCTGGTGATGGTGCTCTCCCTGAGCAGATGCTGGACTAACTGCTGCTGGTGCGGGGTATTGGCCTGTTGATGGTGGCGTTATCCATTGGTCTTGTGTCGTATTTATTGATCTCCAGGCTGAAAAGGCCTGCAAAAGCGATGGTGCCGGAGGGTGCCCCGGTGGCTGTGTCCGCTGTGGCTGGCAGCCGCTCCATGGAGTGGTTATCACCGGCCCGCAAGTATCTGTTGCCAGCGGATGAAAAAGAGCAAATAAGTGTTAGTCGACGTTTATTACAGGCAGGGTTTGATCAGGAACAGGCATCCCTGGTCTACCACGCGCTCAAGGCATTGCTGGCCCTGGTGTTCGGGGTGCTGTTACTGCTGCTGCACCCCTGGTTGCCCGGTGATCTGCCGGAATACCCCGAGCTGGTGGCCATGATCGGGGCGGCCTTCGGGTTGTTTCTGCCCTCGAAATTACTGGATTCGTTCCGACAGCGGCGACAGCAAAAGCTGATTGCCGGAATGCCTCAGTTGCTGGATATGCTGCTTATTTGTCTCTCCGCCGGTTTAAGCCTGCCCCGGGCGCTGGAGCGGGTGCAGTCGGAATTGCGGCTGGCCCATCCTCTGATGGCCGGTGAGGTTGCCGGGGTTTCTGCCGAACTGAATGCTGGGGTCACCCTTGAAGCGGCGCTGCACCGGTTTGCCGAACGGGCCGGATTGCAGGAGGTGCGAGGGCTGGTGGGCACGTTGATCGAGGCGCACCGTTACGGTGCCAACCTGTCGGATACCTTGCGGGATTATACCCAGGATTTTCGGGCAATCCGTTTGCATCGGGCGGACTTGCAGGCGGCAAAAGTGAGTACACGACTGGTGTTTCCCATGGTTACCTGTATCTGGCCGGGCTTCTTTGTGGTGGTGGTAGGGCCGGCGATTTTGCGTATGCTGGAGGCATTTGCGGGATGATTCATGTACTTACCTTGAAAACAATTAAAGTCTTTGCTCTGGCGTTTCTGATCAGCGGCTGTGCCGGCATGCAGTCAGACCAGCAAACCAGCGACCGGGGTGAGCTTTACGACGGCACCCTGGCCGCCGATATGCTGGGGGTTGCTGATGCCAGTACTGAACGTGAAGCCCTGGAGAAAGGTGACAGTTACTGGTTACGGGGCGATGGTGACCGGGCGTTGCTTTACTATATTCGTGCATTAGAGCTGAATAAAAACGCCCATGTTGCTGCCATGAAAATTGCCCGGGTGCATCAGCAGAAGGGGAATAAGGCACTGGCAGAGCAGGCGTGGCGTACGGTGCTGGCGATAGAGCCAGATCATGTTATGGCGCTGGAGGCCGTGGGATTGATTCGGCTGGAGCAGCGGGAGTATGGTTATGCCAGTGACTTGTTTAACCAGGCAATTGAGCAGTGGGAGTTGGGCCTGGTGGGGACCGAGAGTGGTTCTGGTGGATACATTCCCTGGCTGGCCGTGAATGGCCTGGGGGTGATTGAAGACCTGAACCAGAACTACCGGTCGGCAATAGCCTACTATCGTCGTGCGCTGGTGATGGCCCCCGGCCAGGCAATGTTGCTGAATAATCTGGGCTACTCTTATTTACTGACCGGGCAACTGGATCAGGCCGAGGCGTATTTTCGTCAGGCGCTGAGCCTCCGCAGCGATTACCCTCTGGCCCGGCACAACCTGGCCCTGGTGCTGACCCGGCGGAATCAGCCAAATCAAGCTGTTCGGGTGCTGGAGCCTGTAATGGGCGAAGCACAGGCCCGCAATGATGTGGGCTATCTGATGATGCTCAATAACAGGCTGGATGTGGCCGAGGCCCTGTTCCGGGAGGCCATTGAGCTATCCCCCTCCTATTACCGCGAAGCCTGGCAGAACCTGGCCCGTTTGCAGGAAGGTTAATGCCGGGGCAATTGAACGATTGTCGTGTTTCTGTACTTTGCAAGGCTGGCGCAACATTCGACATCAGGGTTCCTTTTTGCTCGAATTGAGCCAGCCTGCAAACGCCTCAATTTCATGCGCGGTACATTGTGCTGTAAACATACGGACGTGGGTGTTGAATCATTGGCTGTTTACTGTCTATAGAATCTTGAATTTTCATCAACATTTCATCAACCTGGAAGATAGTGCAGGCAGTTTGAATGAGCTTGGAGTTGTAGCGATTTTGTCTCTTCAAGTTATAATCAATCCTGTCTTCAGCATCATCTTCGCGTTCTCTTGCGTTATTGTTTTCAGTCACGGCATAGTCAGTCAGATTTATAACTTTACCAAAACTATCAAATATCATTTGATCCTGATGAGACTTGGCCGATGCTGAAAAGCTTGCAGCGTCTTGTTGTAACTTTGTCATTCTGGCATTAAGATCCCCCTGCAATTCATGAAGCAGAGAAGGATCACCGTAGTTTTCAAGGAGAGATTTTGCCAGGATAAAGCGAGAATCATTGTTAATATCATCAATACCATATTTAATTTTACGCTGGGTTGCGGCTTTAAATCCATTTTCAATAGCCTTTTTATCAACACTCCCTTTTTTACCATTAACTATAGCCCTATCCAGAATAACAGGTTCAAGGTCTTTCTTTATTTGGGATGAACGTGTTTTGCTAAATTTCATACCACTGGTAGTCAATCGTTTAAATGCGTCAGCAACTGCACCAATCATACGGTTAAAAATATTTTTTCTGTCTGTTTTGGCTGTAACAATGATATTAACAAATGTGTCTTTATCATCACTGCCGTACACATAAACATCGTAATATCTTTTTGCCTCCACCGAATAAAATGTTGCTTTTATTTTGTCACCTTTGAATTCACCAACGCCTTTAATGAGTAGATCATCATCCATTCTAGCTTTCCATGAATCGATTTTAGTGGCAGCTGCTACTGAACATTCCTGAGAATTCATACCAAACACCTCCGTGGCAATTAATCAATCAAATAGAAAGGAGTCAATATATCCATCATTTATAATTAGAAGGAAATATGTTTCGAATATGATATGGAAAATTTTCCCTGGCTATAATGACAGCCCGGTTAGCAGCATTAACAATCGATAGAAAAAAGCAGGGGTATATATGGTGCACCCTGCGTTGCATGGAAAAGTTTTTCAGTGTGATTAAAGAGTAATGCTTCCACTCTCTTAATAAAGAGACCGACCTTGAGGCTGTTTTTTCGGGTTTTTGACAGCCTGGTACATATTTGATGGGTTCCCCTGTCATTGACGCCCAAACTCGTCCTGAAGCGGAGTCGAAGGGCGTAAACACCATGCCTTTAATAGAGACTGTGCCAATCACCCTTCGACTCCGCTCAGGGTGAACGGAGATTTTGCACATCAAACGCATTGGAATAATGTGCGGGTACACTGTTCCAATGTGTTTGATGGGTCTCTATCAATGACGCCCAAACTCCGTTCGTCCTGAGCGGAGTCGAAGGGCGCTAAGGATGAACGGAGATTGTACGCATCAAACTCACCGCAATGATGTACTGGCTGCGGCTGGGAACACAGAGTTACAAGCTGAACTGGTGCCCAAGATAAACGTCACGAACCGTCTGGTTGGACAGTACCGTATGGCTGTCGCCTTCTGCGATGATATGCCCTTCACTGACGATATAGGCCTTCTCACAGATATCCAGTGTTTCCCGGACGTTATGGTCGGTGATCAGTACCCCGATACCCCGGTTTTGCAAATGACGGATGATGGACTTGATATCACCAACGGAGATCGGGTCAACGCCGGCAAAAGGTTCGTCCAGCAAAATAAAGGTCGGGTCAGTGGCCAGGGCCCTGGCAATCTCTGCCCGTCTTCTTTCACCGCCGGATAGCGCCATGCCGGCACTGTCACGAATATGGCCAATATTGAACTCATCCAGCAGCGACTCCATTTTCTCGGCGCGCTGCTGTTTATTGAGGTCTTTTCTGGTTTCCAGAATGGCCAGAATATTGTCCCGCACGGACAGACGACGAAATATAGAGGCTTCCTGGGGGAGGTAACCGATACCGGCACGGGCCCTGTGGTGCATGGCCTGAAAGGTCAGGTCCTGCTGATCAATGCTGACTTTGCCGCCATCGGCTTTCACCAGCCCGACAATCATATAAAAACAGGTGGTCTTTCCTGCACCATTAGGGCCCAGCAGGCCAACGATTTGACCACTGTTAACCTGCAGAGAGACATCTTTCACCACCTCTCTGCCTTTGTAGCTTTTGCTAAGATGTTCTGCCTTGAGGATTGCCATCCGGTTGTCTGTTAACCTGAGTGTGAAAACAAAGTGTGTCGTTTAGAACGCTGCCCGCGTTCCATTATTTCGTGCTGGCCGCTTTTTCCTGACGGGGTTGAATCACCATCTGTACCCGGCCATTGTCTCCCTGACTGGGCGTGCCTTTGGCATTGACGGTCTGCAGTGTCAGGTTGTAGTCAATCTTTTCGCCGGTAAAGGTGTCTCCCTTTTGGGAGAGCTGGGCATTTTTGATCAGCTCAATCTGGTCACTGTCCACATCGTAGCGAATGGTGTTGCCCCAGGCCTGGACGATTCCCTGTTCACCGGGTTGCAGCTCTTCATAATAAGCCCTGGCCTTATTGCCCCGGGCAATGACCCTGGTCAACTCCCGATCCCGGGTGTAGATGGTAATAACATCACCGGTGATGCGAGTGGTGCCCTGGGTCATGACCACATCACCACGATACACAGACACCCCTTTTTTATTATCAATGTCAGCCGTGTCTGAATCGATCTGGATGGGCTGCTGGCGATCAGCGGGTAAGGCCATGGCCATAAATGGGACAAATAACAGCCCGACAAGCCATTGTTTGTTCAGGAGTGCTTTTGGTTTTGGTCGTCGTGTCATGGGTTATCGTTTCCCTGACAGGGAGATATCAATGATTGTGTGAATAATCAGCTTACTCAGTCTCATAGACTCCCCGTACTCTGGACTTTAATTGAATCTTTCCCTGCTGGTACCAGGCGGTCATCCCAATGGCTCGGGTCTCTCCGATGTCGCTGGTAATCAGCACAGGGCGATCGGTATCGGCAATTTCCTTATCCGTCGCAATGGTCAGGAAATCGGTGTCCATTCTGAGTTTTTGCTCATAGCCCTGTTGCCTGACGGACGGGCTGCTCTGGATAACCACGACATTATCCCACAGTTCAATATCTTTGCCACCGGGCAGTAATTTTCCGTTCTCTGATGTTGACACAGTGAGTTGTCCACTGTCACTGAGGTTAGTCAGAGTAGGTTGTTTCAGGAGTGTGTTGTCATTGTGGGGGTAATGGGTAATGCTGTCCGACTGCAACTGGTATTGCAGCGCTCCGGTAGCGTCGTACTCCTTAACCAGGGCATCCACCAGAAAGTAGTCGGCATCCTGGCGGATGATTTCCGAAGGGCTGGCACTGACCGTTACTATTGCACCGTCGTAGGTCCAATAGCCAGCGGCCAGCACTGGCAGGATTGCAGCGATAATAAGATGATTGCGATAGGTCATCCGGGTTCCGATACTGACAGCCTTGAGCTGATAAATAGCCTTGAGCCTGATAAACAGCCTTGAGCCTGATAAAAAGCGTTTAAACCACGCCCGCTTTCAGCAAGTCATGCATATTGATGGCACCAACAGCATGCCGCTCATGGTCAACACAGATAAGCGCATTGATTTTGCGATCATCCATAATTCTCAGTGCTTCAGCGGCGAGAATATCAGGGGTAATGGTGGTGCACTTGATGGTCATTACCTCGTCGATGGTCGTGTTGTGGGGGTCAACCCCGTGATCCAGTGCACGACGAAGATCACCGTCGGTAAAGACACCAACGACCACGTTGTGGTCATCAATAATGGAGGTCATGCCGAGACCTTTCCGGGTCATTTCCAGCAGCGCTTCACCCAGGCGTGTGCCTTTTTTCACCGTCGGGATTCGATTGCCGTCATGCATGATATCCTGCACTTTCAATAGCAGCCTGCGACCCAGGGCTCCGCCGGGGTGGGAAAATGCAAAGTCTTCTGCGGTAAAGCCACGGGCTTCCAGCAGCGCAATGGCGAGCGCGTCCCCCATAACCAGTTGAGTGGTGGTGCTGGATGTGGGTGCCAGGTCCAGTGGGCAGGCCTCTTTATCAACCCCTGTGTTCAGGTTCACTTCAGCGGCTTGCGCCAGGGTGGACGCGGGTTTGCCGGTCATGCTGATCAGCGCAGCACCCATTCGTTTGAACAGCGGCAGCAAGGTGATGACTTCGCCGGTTTCACCGGAGTTGGAGATAGCCAGCACCACATCGTCTGCGGTGATCATACCCATGTCGCCATGGCTGGCTTCGCCGGGATGGACATAAAACGCCGGTGTACCGGTACTGGCCAGGGTGGCACTGATTTTACGGGCGATATGTCCTGACTTTCCCATCCCCACCACGACAATTCGGCCCCGGCATTCCAGCATTAACCGGCAGGCATTGCTGAAGTCTTCACCAACACGAGGCAGCAACGCTTCAATAGCATCCTTTTCGATCTGGATGGTACGACGACCAATTTCAATAAAATTCTGGTCAGAGGTCATTTCAGTAAAGCCTTTGCAGGAGCTGTCAGGATGTTGTGGCAAAGCATAACCTTTCAGACTCCGGGATAAAATAGTTCAGGGGGAAGGGAGCGTTCAGCTCCGGTTTAAACCGTCTGTACGTACAGCCATGTGCCATAGCAGGCATACCCTGCCAGAAAGATAATACCTGTAAAACGTCCCAGCGTTTTGGGTTTTTTACCGACGATGGCCATGGCCGCCAGCAGAACGGTAAATGCCAGCATCACGGTATAATCCCGGGAGAAAACGGATTCACTGATGGCTCCGGGACGAACCAGTCCGGGCATTGACAGAACGGCCAGCAGGTTGAAGATGTTTGAGCCCACCACATTGCCCAGGGCAATATCATGGTGGCCGCGCAGGGCGCTGGCTACCGATGCGGCCAGCTCCGGCAGGCTGGTGCCAATGGCGACAACCGTCAAACCAACGATCAGCTCACTGACACCCAGCAAAGTGGCGATTTCCGTTGCCCCCCAAACCAGAATCTGGGCGCTGACCAGCAGCAGTACCAGTCCGCCCACCAGTTCCAGGTACGCTTTGCCAGAAGGCAGCTCTTCGATCTCTTCAATCTCTGCCAGAGGTTCTTCAGGGTGGGATTTTTGCCAGGTCACCATCAGATAGAGGGTAACGAACAGGCCACTGAGCAGCACCAGGCTTTCTATAAGCCCAAGGTAGTTGTTGGCAAGGCAGGCACCGGCAATCACCGTGACCAGTAACAGCCAGGGTATTTCCCGTTTGGCCAGTGCTGTTTTGACCGGCAGTGGTGCGATAAGCGCGGTTAGTCCAAGCACCAGCCCCATATTGGCAATATTGGAACCAATGGCGTTGCCAACCGCAATATCGTTGTGTCCCTGGAGAGAAGACATCAGCGATACCAGAATTTCTGGCGCAGATGTACCGATGGAGACAACGGTCAAGCCGATCAGCATGGGGGATATACCCCAGTTTTTTGCCGTAGCGGCAGCTCCGCCAACAAAGCGGTCTGCACTCCAGGTGAGTAGTATGAAGCCAACAATAATGGCTGCTATGGCATAAATGGCAGGACTCATTCCGGGGGAGTTCTCAAGAATTCATATAAAGGAAGGAAGTGTAGGGAAAATCAGGCAGACAATGCAACTGCATTCCCCTCTGAATTGATCCTGTCAGCAGAAAATTCCTCCGATATAATTTGTCTGTAGTTGTCTGGTACATGGTTTCAATGTAATTGATGTACTGGAAGGTGCAATTAAAGTGTGAAACAGGTCATAATATCGGAACTGGAAGACTTTTACATTCTGTCTGTTGCAGGGATCTGCGAACCCAATGATGAATTCCATCTCCTCAGGTGAACAACACAGCAACGAAAACCGTACCGATAATTTTGTCGAGATTCGGGGTTTGACCTTTTATCGAGGTTCCCGGGCGATCTTCAATAATATCGATATGGATATACCCCGTGGCAAAGTGGTGGGTATTATGGGGCCTTCAGGCACCGGCAAGACGACCCTGCTACGGTTGATTGGCCGTCAGCTGCTACCCGACCGGGGCTCGATTGTGGTGGATGGTCAGGATCTGGCTGATCTGACGAGAGATCAGTTATTTGTTCAGCGTCGTAAAATGGGCATGCTGTTCCAGAGCGGGGCACTGTTTACCGATTTGTCCGTTTTTGAGAATGTCGCCTTCCCCCTGCGCATTCACAGTCGGCTATCGGAAACCATGATCCGTGATATCGTACTGATGAAGCTCCATGCGGTGGGGCTGCGCGGTGCATGGTCATTAATGCCCAGTGAGTTATCCGGAGGTATGAGTCGGCGCGTTGCCCTGGCCAGGGCCATTGCCCTGGACCCTGAAATGGTGATGTATGATGAACCCTTTGTCGGACAGGACCCGATTGCCATGGGCGTGCTGGTGGAGCTGGTTCGTAAGCTGAACCAGGCGCTGGGCATCACCAGTATCATTGTTTCCCATGATCTTCATGAAACGGCCAGCATCGCGGATGTACTCTATCTGATCGCCGATGGTGAAGTGATTGGTTCCGGCACCCCTGAGGAGATGTTAAGTTCAACGGATGCCAGGGTCTGCCAGTTTATGCAGGGGCTGCCCGACGGGCCTGTTCCTTTTCACTTTCCTGCAGATGATTATCAAAGCGACTTACTGTCTCCGGGGGTATAAATGAAACTTGATGTTCTGGACCGGCTGGCCCAGCTTGGTCAGTCAGGTCTTGGTCATGTGCAGTCCCTGGGGCGGTCCGGTATTTTTCTGTTTCTGGCGATTTTTTCCCGGGCGGGGTTCTCTGGACGTGGCGCGCTGCTGGTCAGGCAGCTCTACAACGTTGGTTTTCTGTCGTTAATCATTGTATCGGTTTCCGGTCTCTTTATTGGTATGGTTCTTGGTTTGCAGGGCTACAGTATTCTGATTCGCTATGGCTCAGAGGGATCTGTTGGTCAGCTGGTGGCCCTGAGCCTGGTACGTGAGCTGGGGCCGGTGGTGACGGCACTGCTGTTTGCCGGGCGTGCCGGTTCTGCCCTGACCGCTGAAATCGGGCTGATGAAAGCGACCGAGCAGCTGTCCAGTATGGAAATGATCGGTGTTGATCCGTTAAAACGGGTCATTGCCCCACGTTTCTGGGCGGGGGTTATCTCTATGCCGTTGCTGGCGGCGATCTTCAGCCTGGTCGGGATTCTTGGTGGCGTCATCGTGGGCGTTGACTGGCTGGGAATTTATGAAGGTTCATTCTGGAGTGGCATGCAACAGTCGGTTGATTTTGTCGATGATGTGGGCAATGGCATGTTGAAAAGCCTGGTGTTCGGGGTTGTGGTGACCTGGATCGCTGTCTTTCAGGGGTACGATGCCGTTCCCACTTCAGAAGGCATCAGTCGTGCAACCACGAGAACGGTGGTTTATTCCTCACTGGCTGTTCTCGGATTGGATTTCATTTTGACCGCAGTGATGTTTGGTGAGCTTTAAGGAGAGAGCATAAAATGCGGATACGAACGTTAGAAATCAGTGTCGGTGCCTTTATGCTGGCGGGCATGCTGGCCTTGGTGCTGCTGGCGGTAAAGGTCAGTGGCCTGTCCCTGAAAACCGGCGGTGAAACCTATGAGCTGCATGCTTACTTCGATAACATCGGAGCCCTGAAACCCCGTTCCAAAATATCCATGGCCGGTGTCACCATTGGCAAAGTGCAAAGTGTTGAGCTGGATAAAGTGACGTACATGGCCAGGGTGGTTATGGATATTGATCAGCAAATCGATAATATACCTATCGATAGCACGGCATCGATTGTCACCGCAGGGCTATTGGGTGAGCAGTACATTAGTATCAGCATTGGTGGTGACGAGGCGTTTCTGCAAGATGGTGAGCGTTTTGAAGACACGCAGTCAGCGCTGATTATCGAGGAGCTGATCGGTAAGTTTCTTCTGGGTACGGTCAATAAAAGTGAGTAACGAAAGGTCAACAAACCCGGAGAAGCCTTCTCTGGCTAGCGGATGGAATGGATGATGAAAGGTAATCGACACGTGTTGGCTTTCCTGGTGGCGCTGTTATTTCAGTGGTCTTCAGCGGTCATCGCTGCTGAGCAGGTCATTGAGTCACCTCAGAAGGAAGTGGAAAACATTACCAGGGAGCTGCTGGCAACCTTTGAAAAAAATATTCATGAGTATAAAAAAAACGATGCTGCCTTTATTGCCGAGGTTGATCGCCAGCTATCACCTTCCGTGGCCTTCGACGCCATTGCCCGGGGGGTGATGGGTAAATACTCCCGCCGTGCTAAAAGCGGGCAAATTGAACAGTTTTCCAGGACGTTTAAAGACAGTCTGATCAGCTTCTATGGCAAGGCCCTGCTGAAGCTTGATGATACCCGGTTGACCATTGAGAAAGTTGATGCGGTACCGGATACCGTATTGAATGCCTACCGGTCAGGCAAGGCGCGGCTGGTTCCCGTGGATATGACGGTCAAAACGTCCTCCGGTACTGTGGCCATCTCTTATTCCATGGTGTATCAGGATGAGCGCTGGAAACTCAGGAATATCATTGTGGATGGTATCAATATTGGCATTCAGTTCCGTAATCAGTTTGCCGAAGCCATGAGCAAGTACAATGATCTCCAGTATGTTGTGGATCACTGGCCGGAAATCATGCAGGGTGAAGCAACGGAGAACAACGCTGCGGGCAAGCAGTCATGACCCTGGCAGTGGAAGCACCTGGCCGGTTTACCCTGAATGGTGTGGTTAATTTCACCACCTCCGCCGTTGTTGAAGAGCAGGGTGCCCGTTTGTTACTGACCTCTGGCGGTGACGACTGGGAAATTGACCTGAGCGGTATCTCCCAGGCCGATAGCTCTGCTTTATCGGTCTTTCTCTCCTGGATCCGGCTGGCAAAAAAACAGCAAACGTCTATCGAATTTGTTGGCATGCCTCATGAACTGGAGGCACTGGCTGAAGTCTGTGGTATTCAGCCATTGTTGAATAATGTGAACGGCCTGGAAAACTGACGCAGCCAGGAGCCTGTCGGACTTAAGACTGTCCTACTGCGGTTGCGATAAATTGGTCTAAAAATTCCTGCTTCTTCGTCAAATAGCCCCGCTATTCTCCTCAGAAGCAGAAATTTTTATCCTCAATTTCTCGCAATCCTCGCTACGGACGCTTAAGTCCGACAGGCTCCTAGCGGGTTGATCCCGTTTTGGGGCTATTCATGGAACCCTCTCTCGGATATCATTGGCCGGTTTTACTGTTCCCTTTAAATACCTGATTGTTATTCCCTGAGAGGTTGGATCATGCAAGCCGAAGAGGTCAAGGCGCTTCTGGAGAAGGAGATTGCGGGCTCACAAGTGATTGTTGAGGGCGAGGGGTGTGACTTTCGTCTGACCGTAATCAGTGACCAGTTTGAGGCGAAGAGACCGGTTCAGCGTCAGCAGATGATCTATTCTCACCTGAATCCATTCATCACCAGTGGTGCGATTCACGCTGTATCGATGGTGGCTTTGACTACCGCAGAGCGTGCCAGACAGCTGGGTAACCAGGACTAAGTGAGAAACCATGGATAAACTGATTATCACCGGTGGTGTGCGCCTGGATGGAGAGATTCGGGTCTCTGGTGCCAAGAACTCTGCCCTGCCAATTCTGGCTGCGACCCTGCTGGCTGACTCCCCGGTTACCGTATGTAATCTGCCCCATTTGCATGACATTACCACCATGTGTGAGCTGTTTGGCTGCATGGGGGTTGAGCTGCTGGTGGATGAAAAGATGAACGTGGAAGTTCATGCCAGCACCATCAAGCAGCTCGTGGCACCTTATGAGCTGGTGAAGACCATGCGGGCCTCTATCCTCGTACTGGGTCCTCTGCTGGCCAGATTTGGTTATGCAGAAGTCTCCCTGCCCGGTGGCTGTGCTATCGGAAGCCGTCCGGTTGATCTGCATATCAGTGGCCTGCAGGCCATGGGCGCAGATATTGTTGTGGAAGACGGCTATATCAAAGCCAGCGTCAAGGATCGCCTGAAAGGTGCACACATACTGATGGACACCGTAACGGTCACCGGTACGGAAAACATCCTGATGGCTGCGGTACTGGCCGATGGTGAAACCATTATTGAAAATGCGGCCCGTGAGCCTGAAGTGGTGGATCTGGCCGAGTGCCTGATTACCATGGGTGCGAAGATTGAAGGCCATGGTACGGGTATGATCCGGGTTCAGGGCGTAGAGCGCCTTAATGGCTGCACCTACTCGGTCTTGCCAGACCGCATTGAAACCGGCACTTACCTGATTGCTGCCGCAGCAACCGGTGGCCGGGTTCGCCTGAAAGACACCCAGCCTGATATTCTCGATGCGATTCTGTTCAAGCTTCGGGAAGCCGGTGCTGCGGTAGAATGGGGCGATGACTGGATTGAACTGGATATGAAGGGCAAGCGTCCCAAGGCCGTTGACCTGAAAACGGCACCTTATCCAGCAATGCCCACCGATATTCAGGCTCAGTTCACCGCATTGAATACCATTGCTGAAGGCACCGGTCGGATTACCGAAACCGTGTTTGAAAATCGCTTCATGCATGTTCAGGAAATGAAACGCATGGGCGCAGACGTTGATGTGGAAGGTAACACCGTTATCGTCAAAGGTGTTGAGCAGCTCAAGGCCGCACCGGTTATGGCGACTGACTTGCGGGCTTCAGCCAGTCTGGTTATTGCAGGTCTGGTCGCTGAAGGTGATACCGTAGTAGAACGTATTTACCATATTGACCGTGGTTACGAGTGCATTGAAGAGAAACTTCAGCAACTTGGTGCCAAAATTCGTCGCGTTCCTGCCTGATTTACACTTCTTTTCTCCTTTCTTACCCTGACTTTCGGCTTTTTGGTCAAAAGTCAGGGAACTTTTCTCCCTTTTACCACTCAAATAAAACGATAGTCTCAATTTTGTTATTGATGACTTGACGACCGTCAAAGACTTTTACATCCATCAGAGAATAAAGCTTTGTCAATTCATTGGTTTTGCTGGCTCATTAAATATCGCGTAATGAAGGCTCTCTCAAATAAAAGAATATGCCTGGCAGTAGAATGGAGTCTAATTAAATGGAATTAACGGAGTTTACTGCTAATAACCCGGTCATCCCGGAGGTAGGACCCCGGTCTCCATCGATCAGAGCGAGCGGAGATAGGGTTTCTGTTCGGCCTTATTTTGATACAGCAAATCATGTGACTATCAATCAATGTCAGGATGCTGCACCGGATGTTCCTGAACAGACAGCAATGGTTGACAGAAGCTCAATCAGTCAAGTGTCAGGGCGTTCTTTACTGGCTTCCAGCGCCAATCAAAGCGAGGGCACTGCTGATGATGCAGATGAAAGTACTTATCTACTGGCAGTACCCCGGAGTCAGAATTTAACGGCAAGCCAACAGGCTACTGCCTATTCCTCTATGGGGCAGACAAAAGCAACCGGTGTTCCAGCCTCCGGTAGCCCGGATGAGGACGCTCCTCAAGTTCGCCATATTTACCATGATATCGTTTTTTGTTTCTATCAAAACCTCCGCAAAGCCTGTGGCCTGGGCATTAAGTTAGGTTTGAGAAAGGTTGGAGTTAATCCGGATGCCCAGCCAATCGTTGCTGCCGGTCGGACCAGTTGCTCTGTGGGTGGCAGTCATGATAACGGTTATGTGAATATCGAGATTGTCCGTCCTCCCGCAAAGGCCCGCAAGAAGGTGAGTGACAGGCTGGTCAAGGCGGCAGGTTTAACGCCGGAAAAAATGCTGGAAAAGCCTGAGGCTCTGAATGCCCTGGTGGAAAATCTGACGGAAGTGATTCAGGGCGAGCTGAAAAAGGCCAGCCCCTGGCCAGAAAACGTTGCCGGTGGAGTGGATGGATATGCGGTTGATCCCGGTGGGGATGAAGGCTGGGTCAGTGATGTTACCCGATCAATTGCCACCATTCTGGTACACCTGACTCATGAGGCCTTTCTGGATAAAGTAACCCTGGCGGATAGCGACGCTGGGAAAAAGGAAATATCGGACACTCTGACCCGGTTAATCGTGAGCATACTGGGTTTAACCGGGCATCCGTTGGCACAAAACAATGCAACTGGCATTGATTCCATGTTAAGTAACGGCATTGTTACTGTATCGCAGTCGGGTAATCAACTGTTTAATGAAAAAATGACAGCCATCAAGGCTGACTCTTTAAAGGGGATTATCAACCAGGCACTGGTCAGCATGATGGCTGAAGGCGTTGAGTTGACCGATAAGAATGTTGATGAGCTGCTATCCAGAATTACGGCCATCATTATTGATACCCTGATGAATATTCGCGCTGATACTGTGCGCATATTCAATGACTGGCAGCAACATAAACCGGATGAAATTGACAGAATTCAAAATAGAATTGCCAGTAGCGCAGCAAAAACATTAACAACGGTTGTGCAAAAACACAGCCATATTGTTGTGCAGAAATTCAGTTCTGCTGCGGATGGTATTTCTAAAATGGCTGGCAAAATAGCGGGTCTATGGAAGTCCAAATCCAATCAGCCTGAACCAGAGCCGGTCAAATACACCGAAAAGAAAATCAAACAGCTGATCAATAAGAAAATAGAAGAAGCTGTTCGGGTATTTCAAAATGAACAGGCGTTTAAAGATAAGCTGAAACCGTTGATAGAAGAGAATCTGGAAAAAATTGCGCCAGATATTAAATGTATTATCAGGAAACTGAAGAGAGAAACGCAAGACTGTAAAAATAATAGTGGGGATGTGCAAGACCTGGTTTCCAGAATCACCACTGCGTTTGCAGACAATAGCCAGCAAACTGAACAGGGCGAGGTTGCCTCTGCCGCTGTAAAAGACCCACACACATCAGGCGATTCAGCAACGAGCGATCAATCAGACAGGGCTTCTACCTCATATTCTGCTGAAGGAACGACAGAACCTCGTGTCGGGCAAAGCCGTGTTATTGATCAGTTGATTGCTCAACAAGGTAGCAGGGTGGTAGTCGAGGCGATAGACCTGCTGACCGGCGAACTCCGGAAAAATCTGGATACGGTTATAGCGAGTGTAGAGCCGGGCATTGAGAAAGTGATGGAACAGGCTGTCAGTCAAGGTGCTGCTTTTATTGCTGAGCGAAATGGCACAGAACTCGCGGCAGATCAGGGACTGGCAGAGACTCTCCCCGGATTCCGGGCAGCCATGACACCGGTTTTAACGACATTGGCTGTTGATATATTGAGCCGTAAGCTCGAGTCTGAGGCGTGGAAAAAAGCACTTCGTGACAAAGGGCGTGAAGTGATCGGTCAGTCGAATAGCCCGTCAGATTCTCAGGGAGACTTCGCAAACACTATCGATGAGGCATTGAAAACAGCGGAGGCAGTTGCTCTACAGCAATTAACGGATCCGTTAAAGTCTGTGATCGATACCCTGCCCCTGGACAGTCTTCAGAAACTGGCTTCTGACGTTATCCTGCAAAGCGCGGGGGATGGAACCGTCTGGCTTGATGATCTGGTAAGAGATCTGTTTAACCGGAAAATGGGGGAGGAATCCATTGTTCTGGCAGTCATGGATACAATTTCAGAGGAAACGGTCAATCTGCAGCACCAGCTGATAAGTGCTGCTATGCACTGGATAAGGCAACGAGCAAAGGAGTGGGGGGCGAAATACCAGGTCAATCAATGTATGGACTGGTTGGCAACATGGATAGCGGAAAACAAAGAACAGATAGATCTGGATGCTCGAGAGTATGTAAAAACATTGCTGGTTCAGGCAACCCCGGAGTTGGAAGGTGCTATCCATGAACGATTAGAGAGCCTGCATTCTGCGTTGGCAAGTAGCAGGGTTGATGCGGTGACTACTTTTCAGCAGATAGCGGAGGAGCTGGAGCCAGGGGAAAAGTCCGGCTATTTGACCGGCAAGGGTGTGGAGAAAACGACAGCGGGCCATCAAAATCAACAGGATCACTGGCAGGATGCCCGTCAGGCCGTTGCTGATCAGTTGGGTAACCTGGCTGATGAAACCATCGACCTGGTCATTAAAAAAAGTGGTCAGTTGG
>NZ_JBLYNV010000017.1:0-93560 GCF_049310165.1 Endozoicomonas sp. ALE010
CGGCTCAGGCTGCAAGCCATGGGGGTATCTGAGGATCTGAGTCGGTGGCTGACCGATTGCGCCAGTGCCCTCAATAATCATTTCCGACAGCAACGCATTCCCCTTGAACTGACGTTGTCGCAGCTGCTCCGGGCGGCCGATGAATTGGGCAAAATCGCCATGGACCAGTGGACTAAACATCTATCACTGAAGTGGTGGCCCTATCTGAAGTACTGTGAATACAGCTTTCAGTGGCCTTATACTCATGGAAAGGGATCTTCCAGAGGTCCGGACACTCATTCACCGGAGATTTTCAGCTTGGGCTCGCCCCCTGGTGTATCCAGAAACTTTCAGGTTACCCGGTTTTTTCCCGGTAAATGGAGTCCCGATCTGTATCGACTGGAGCTGTATACAGCCGATGTGAACACTGATAAGCAGTTAGTTCAAAGCCGGTTGCCTATACACCCCGTGGAGCAGAGCAATCTTTTGCCCCTGTTAACCGGGCGAACCTATCTGAAAACCGGCGAAACCCCCGGGCGCATGACACTGAAACCGGGCAGCAATTGGCAACGATTGCCATCGCTGACCCCCAACGACGTGTTGACCGGTCTGAGATCCATTCCGAAACAGACGCAGCTGGCACGGGATAAGAGCACCGACCAATACTTTCTTCGTTCCGGACTCACGAAACCGGTGACGGTGGATTTTATTATTAAGCCCGACCTGACTTATTTTCAGCCGTTAACGGCTGATGATCCCATCAACACACAGCCCCTGCGTTGCCCGCCCCTGATCAAAGTACATCTGGATCAGGAGGTGTTCAGCGAATACCCGGCTCCGGGGTACCGGAAGTTGCGGGAAATAGGGCAGTTAGAGAATTTGTCCGAACGGCTACTGGCCCTTGTCGATTGGTTCAGGGCATTTTCTTACGATCGTCCTTTTGACGAAACCGGCATCAGCCTGGTTAAGCAACTGTTGCAGGAACAACAGGGAACCTGCCGCCATCGTGGGTTTCTGTTTCAATTACTCTGTCTTTACTGGGGTATTGAAGCCCGTATAGTAAATTCGGGCTCACATGCTTTCGTTGAGGTCAGATCCTGCAATGGGTGGCGACTTTGTGATTTAGGGGGCGCTGGCAGCTCCACTTACAGTTATTCATCAGAGCCGGAATGGCACAATATTTTCAAGTCAGCGCCAGTGGGCCCCGTCAATTCGCGTTACGCTCAGGACGGAGCCGCTGATGGCTGGAACGGGATATCGTCACTGGCCACTTCTTTGCTCAAGCAACACAAGTGTACTCAATCTGAATTACCCCAAGAGGCGATAAAACAAATCCAGGACACCTTTCTGGAAACGTTCCGGAAAAATTTCCGCCCTATCCCCATAGGCAGGGAGTTATCATCAAGTCGATCTAAACCAGTATCGCCAGGTTGCAAATCTCATAACGGTATCTTTGCATTTCAGATTGTCGTCCATTGGGTACCGGAACAGTATTTGTTGGCGGCCCGACATGCCATTGAGCATTTTTCCACCCTGGCCCCCCCGGAAAAAAAAGCCATTATCGACTGGAGCCACTGTATGCTCATCTGGTCAACCCAATTTACGTCTCCCCTAAAGCATCCTTTCTGTGAGTGGTCGGAGTTTGCCTGGCAACTGTATTTGCAAAGCCCGAATGATTTTCCCGTCCTGCCTGTTCAAAGCCTGCAGACCATTATCCGGTTCAATTTTGATCATAATGGCATGGCTCAACGAATAAGCCAGCGCCTGTTCCAGGTTGAGTCCATCGATAAAGTCTATCTGAAAAATGTCCGCGACAGTCCGGAGGTCGGCAATTTTCCCCTGCTGTGCTCCGGGAAACAATTGCCACAGGTGGCGGCTACCGAAGTTTATTGGAGTCATGCCTCCCGGGGCAAACCGGATATTGCCCGACTGATCCGTGGTCAGCCCTGTTTCCCGGAAAAATCAACCTATTACCAGGAAACCAATACCCTGATAGTGGCCGCCCAGTTTTTGATCGAAAGGGCGTGGGACACTCTCCGGCAAAGCACCAATAAACTGACCGGCTCAGCCTTTCTTAAGGAACTCCCTGTGCCCCAGATCATGAGTACCCTTGATGATCACATCGATGATGCAGAAAATAACCGGCAGTTAATTCGTCTGATCGGCGATCAACGCTCTGCTGACATATATACCCCGGTAATATGTGAAGACCTGAAAAGATTCCGGGTCTTGATCGTTGGCAATTTCCGCGACCGGGTAACCATCTTTGAAAGTGCGGCAGGGCAAAATTTCAACCTGATCGGCAGTGGGATTTTTACTCCGGGTATTGCCCTGGATTGTGAGGATTCGCTGGGAACCATAAAACGCTTGATCAATGAACATGACGCAACCATTTTAAGCAGATATTAAAATTCCTTCTCTCCGGAAATTTAACGAGATTAAAAATGAATCCTTGTTTTACTAACGAGCAATCTACTAAAAGACCAAAGTTGACTCATGACAGTGTAATGAGTCCAAGTACCGATAAGGCTAACTCTGAAACTTCCGCTCATTCATTGCATTTTTCCGGGATACCTTTGAACAAACTCGGTGATATCTCTACTCATCTGAGCTGTGGTGAAATTCAGGAGTTGCAAAAAGAGTGTGGGCAGATCCATCTGTCGGCGGTTACCTCCCGTGACATTAAGGAAAACTGGCCTTTTAAATACCTGTATACCAGACCTGATAAAGCTGAAACCAGGCAGAACGATCCACTCATCACTCACCAACCGGTATTCTCTGAGGAGATACGTCAGATGATTGAATGCCGCGAGTTTAAACTTGAGCGAAAAGGGGTTGCTCATTTTTTTGATGGTCAGAACATAAAAGCGATGTTCAGCCCCTCGGAACGCCATGTCCTGTTCCAGGACTTCCATGTAGTCCGCGGCTGGAGTTGTGATGACAATGGTGACTGGCGGGAGGACGTTGTACTAGGGGTCAAACCAGATAAAACCGCCATCTTCAGCACTTCCGGGCACTATGCGATGGCAGCAGCAGAAGGGGTGTGCAAAGTCTGGAGCTTTGACAGTGGGACCAACTGGCTGGAACAGTTTGAGACCCACAATATCGGCAGGATTAAGAATGTTCAATTTTCCCCCATAGAGCGGGCACTGGCCATCACCAGCAGTGACCATAACGGCCTTGATGCATTGATGATCTGCGTTCGCCATGGCGATAGAGGCTGGATACCGGGATACATGAACAATGGGTTTGAGAATTTGTCTTTTCAATTCAGTCCTTCCGGTAATGATCTACTGATCACTTTCAAACGTGGTGCTGAAATTATGAGCATTGACTACGACGGCCAGGTCAGATGCCAATATTCATATCCGACCAGCGACATGGACGTGAATGCTACCTTCAGTCCGACTGGAGATTGTGCTGTTATCCTCACCAAAACGGTGGGTTCAGATGAAAACACACTGACAATCATTGGCCCTGTAGACGACAAGTGGCAAGAGTTGGGATCCCTCAACATGACAATTCATGATGTCAAATTCAGTAACTCAGCACGGCATCTGATGATCCACACCATAGACCATAAAATCAGACTATGGAGTGTGAATGACCAGGGCCGCTATGTTCAAAAGAAAGAAATTACTGATCAGCCGTCACTTACGGCTACGCAATTCAGTGCATCAGAAGACATCTTCCTGACTCACAATTCTGATAATGGCGTTGTCCAAATCCTGAACTATAACCGTTCGGGCCAATGGGTAATTTCACATAAAAATACTTATTATTTGTCGCGGCAAGCCTGTTTCAGCGATGACCCGGCATCCAACTGTATTATGATCAGGGAGGATAATGATGTTCATGTCGTGCATGTTAGCAACGAAGGCCGTTGCCAATTTAAAAAAATCCATTCAGAAGAGAAAATTGATGAGGCAAGCATCAGCCCATCAGGACGCTATGTTCTGACCACTCATGGTGGCCGTGATGGGCTCATAGCCAGGCTCTGGAGTTTTGACAGCGAGGGTAATTCGTTTGCCAAAACCAGGATTAACCGTCCTGCATCGGTCAACAACGGTTTCAAAGTCAATAAAGCCATATTCAGCGCTTCGGAGCAGTTGCTCCGGCTTTACGGCGGTGGTGGTTTTTTTTCTCTGAATACCATTATCTTTTGGGGGTGTGATAATAACGGCTCATGGACCGAGAGAGGCGTTGTGGACAATGCTGTCTGTGACCCATTGACCGATGAACCTGTCCACAGTCACACAATGCTCCAGATATTGGCTGGCGACGAGGAACAGGACGGAGACTTTAAAATCTTCGGCTACGACCGTGATGGCAATTGGTGCCAAAAGGCAAAAAGAAACCATGGTACAACATTCTCTTCAGGCAGTTTCAGCCCCTCGGGACGAATGCTGTTGACCTGTGGTGACAACAGCGCCAGCATCTGGCAGATCAACCCGGAGAAACAAGTATAAGCAGTCAGTGCCAAAGGGCTGCGCTGGCTTTTTTGCACGCAGCTCTCTGTTTTTTTATGCCTGAAAAACATCATCGGTATTGCCGCATAAGTAGTTGGCCAAATGGAATCGGATATTTCTGGCTAGGTGGGCAGTTGCTATGCAAGGCGCAACGTAGGGAGCATAGCCGTAGCTATGTGACCGGAGTTGCAACGCCGCACGACTGCATGGATGCAGGAGATAGAGCAACGCAGGAGCAGTTGCCGGGAGTGACTGACAACTTAGTCAGAAATATATGATTTCATTTGGTTAACTACTTACACCACGGCTTAATCAGGAATCTGCAGCACCTGCCCCACACGAATAGTATTGGCACTGGATAGCCGGTTAGCACGCCTCAGGTCATTCATGCTGATTTCAAACCGATTGGCAATCTCTGACAGCGTATCCCCGGGTTTAATCACATACCGTGATGGCCGGGTGTTAAGGGTGCCCTCCTGTTTCCACTTGGCAACCAGTGTGTCCGGTGGTGGCTTTTTGTAGAACCAGCTTTTCGTACCATTGAAAATGGCTTTCGCCATCGCCTTCTGGTGACTGCGGCTCTTTAGTTTTCTGGCCTCTTCAGGATTGGTGATAAACCCGGTCTCTATCAGGATGGATGGAATATCCGGAGACTTCAGCACCACAAAGCCGGCCTGTTCCACCTGTTTTTTATGCAGCTGGTTAATCCCACCCATATTCGCCAGAACTTTATTGCCCACTTCCAGGCTGGAGGACAGGGTTGAGGTCATGGACAGGTCCAGCAGAACCCCGGCCAGAACATCATCCTTATCCCCCAGGGATATACCGCCTTCTCCGCCAATCTGGTCTGATGCGTTCTCTTTCTGGGCCAGCCAGCGAGCCGTTTCCGATGTGGCACCTCGGCGTGAAAGGGCATAAACCGACGCCCCTTTGGCACGACGATCCTTAAAGCCATCCGCATGGATGGAGATGAACAGATCGGCCTTGTTGTCCCGGGCAATCTGGGTACGACGGCGGAGGTCTATATAATAATCACCCGTGCGCACCAGCACCGGCCGAAACCCCTTCTCTTTAGACAGCAGGGTGGCCAGCTCTTTGGCTATCGCCAGGGTTACCTGTTTCTCATAACCACCGCCGTAGGCAATGGCCCCGGGGTCTTCACCGCCGTGGCCAGCATCTATCGCCACGATAATATCCCGATGACCAGCGGGCTTCTGCCGGACCACTGGCTGTGGTTTTCTGCTCTTATCATCAAACAGATCAACCACCAGGCGGTGGCCATAGGTCGCATTGGGTTTCAGCAGAAAACTTTCGCTGGACACCTTTTCACTGAGATCCAGAACGATACGCAGGTCATTTTTATTACGGGCACCATGGCGGATCTTTTGAATCGGCGTATCTTTCAGCAGCAGGCTATTGAATGAGCCACTGAGCCGGGCACCGTCAACATCAATAACCAGTCGGCTGGGGTTGCTCAGGTGGAATTTATGGTGTTCAACCGCATCGGAAACATCGAACACCAGTCGTGTTTTATCCGGCGACCGCCAGAGTCTGACATTTTTAATCAGCTTATAGACCGCTTCAGCTACCTGAACCTTCAGGGCTGCAAGCCCCACGGCCAGAATACCCAGCTGCCTGACAAAACGACGCCTGCCACCGGAAAATACCGGTTCAACCTCAGTGCCAGAGGTGGCTCTTTTTCGGGTAGGTGTCGCTGTGCGTTGTCTTCTCGAAAGCCTGGCCAGAACCCGGCGAACAATCCCTGTTCTCTGACTCATCCGCCCCCCTGAAGTGCTCTTATGGTTTCCAGCGCACGCTTCCCTTTTTCAGTCACTGCGACAATCCTTGCTTTCCTGCCGGGCAGCTCACTCTGGTCAAACGAGTGATAGGCAAAGGTAATGTCCAGATCAGCCTCTGGCAGCTCCCCCTGTCCGCGGGTTGGCCACTCAACCAGGCACAGCGCCGCTTCGCTGAAATAATCCCGACCACCAATAAATTCCAACTCCTCAGGGTCGGCAAGGCGATAAAGATCAAAGTGGTAAACCTTATGGTTATTGACCTCGTAAGGCTCCACCAGTGTATAGGTCGGGCTTTTTACCGCGCCCTGATGGCCAAGATGCCGAAGGACACCCCGGCAGAACGTGGTTTTACCCGCGCCAAGATCACCATGCAGAAAAACAATGCCCCGGTCCCCCAGGGCTTCTGCCAGATGCCCCCCCAGCGCCACCATGGCATCTTCATTTTTTATCAGCAGTTCGTATCTGCCTTGCATAAGCCTTTCCATCACAGCCAGTTGCCTGACCCTTAATGACCAATAATAAAATTCAATCGTTGTCGAATAACCGGAATCAACTCCGTTGCCCTTAAGCCGGTTTCACCCTGACCGGCAACCACCTCATCGGCAGCAGATGCATGCAGCCAGGCCGCCATTTGGGCCGCCCTGAAAGGTGTCAGCCCCTGGGCCAGCAGTGCGCCAATAACGCCACTGAGCACATCCCCCATACCGGCCACCGCCATGCCCGGGTTGCCCTCAGAGCACAGCGCGGTGCTCTGGCCATCAAACAGCAGCGTTCCCGCCCCTTTCAGTAGCAGGGCAATCTCTGGCTGCCGGTGTGCTGCACCCTCGCCAGTAAGAACCGTTAATTGTCGATGACTGTCTACCAGCGCTGCAAATCGATTGTTCTGAATCGTTGGAATATCCAAACCCGATAAACGCGCCAGCTCACCAGGATGAGGGGTGAAAATAATCGGGGACTTTCGTCCATTTAGCAATTGTGGATGATCCGATAACAGGTTCAGGGCATCAGCATCCAGCACCATCGGGCACTCTGCCGCCAGGGTATCCTTGAGCAGCTGCAGCCCCCAGTCATCGCGGCCCAAACCCGGGCCAATAACCATGACATTCTTTCCTTCAGCCAGAGAACCCAGGCCGGCCCCGCGCTTTACCGATACCCCCATCACCTCAGGGCAACGCACAGCCAGCGCCGCAAGGTGTCGCTTGCGGGTAACCACCGTGACACGGCCAGCACCGCAATGAAGGGCGGACTCAGCGGCCATCATGATCGCCCCCGGCATCCCGTGGTTACCCCCGATAAGCAGCACATGCCCAAAATCACCTTTATGGGCGGCACGGCTTCTCGGTGACAGCCAGCCGCGAAACTGTTCCGGAGCAATTCGTTGACAGTCAGCAGGAACGGTTTGATAGACCCGTTCAGGCACGCCCAGGTCATTAAAGACCAGCTCGCCACAGTATTCTGGTCCCAACCCTGTCATCAGCCCCTGTTTCAGGCCAATAAAAGAGACGGTAACCCTGGCCTTGACCGCCACTCCCAGCGGAACTCCAGTATCAGCACAAAGGCCGGACGGGATATCCACAGCACACACCGGACGTTCAAGATGATTCAGCCGTTTGATGGCATCCTGATAGTCACCCCGTACTTCACCACAAAGCCCGGTACCGAGCATGGCATCCACAACCACATCCGCACACAGGGACTGGGTGCTGTCGTAAGGTCGAATCACCACGCCAGCATCAGCGCAGGCCTGCCAGGCCGTGAGGGCATCGCCGTTAAGCTCCGCTGGATTTTTCACCGCCAGTACCGAAACCCTCAGCCCCTGCTCTTTGGCCAGTTTGGCGACCATATAGCCATCGCCACCGTTGTTGCCTGCCCCACACAACACCAGCAGGGTTCCGGCTTCTGGCCAGTAGTGGACAATCGTGGACAGCACGGTGCTGGCCGCCCTGGTCATCAGCTCAAAACCCGGGATGCCGTGCTGGTGGATGGCCACATGATCCAGTTGTCGAACCTGATCGGCAGTATAGAGAGACTCTGGTAAGCTCTTATTCATAAGCGTGCCCGCGATGATACAATAGAGATTGTATTTTGCATTCAAACTGTGCCAAACAATCTATGCCAAGAGAGTTAATCCAATTCAGTGCCTGAACCGTTATCTTCACCACCCACTTTAACCACATTGACGGACTCATCGCCAGCACCGGCTATGGAAAAACTCGTTGGGAAAATTCGTATCTGGGCCAGAGAACTTGGCTTTCAGGAGATCGGCATTACCGAAGCCAAAATACCGGAAGATGATCTTAAGCATCTGGCAGCCTGGCTGGCGAAAGGGTATCACGGCGATATGGCTTATATGGCCCAGCACGGTGAGTTGCGGGCACACCCGGAGCAACTGCATCCCGGCGCATTAAGGGTGATTTCTGCCCGTATGGATTACCTGCCAGCGGATACTGAAACCGTGAAACTGCTCAACGAACCGGAAAAAGCCTATGTTTCCCGCTATGCCCTGGGCCGGGACTACCATAAGTTGATCCGCAAACGGCTCACCCAGCTGGGCAGGCAGATTGAAGCTGCCGTTGGAGATCATGGCTATCGCGCCTTTGTGGACAGTGCGCCAGTGATGGAACGTCCATTGGCGCAACAGGCCGGACTGGGCTGGATGGGCAAGCATTCACTGATACTGAACCGTCAGGCTGGCTCCTTTTTCTTTCTTGGTGAACTGTTCACCAACCTCCCGCTGCCTGTGGATAGGCCTTACGAAAATAATCACTGTGGACGCTGTACCTCCTGTATGGACAAGTGCCCAACCCGGGCCATTGTGGCTCCCTACAAGGTGGATGCCCGCCGCTGTATCTCTTACCTGACCATCGAAAACAAGGGCCCCATTCCTGAAGAGCTGCGCCCTCTGATGGGCAATCGCATCTATGGCTGTGATGACTGCCAGCTGGCCTGCCCCTGGAACCGTTTTGCCAAGCCAACCCGGGAGCCGGACTTTCAACCGCGTCACCATCTGGATGACAGTGATCTGGTCGATCTTTTCCTCTGGAGTGAAGAACAGTTTCTGGAACGAACCGCTGGCTCGCCTATTCGCAGGGCAGGTTATGAAAGCTGGTTGCGTAATATCGCCGTGGCACTGGGCAATGCCCCGGGCAGTGACGCCATTATTGCCGCTCTGAAAAGTCGTCTGGATTATCCATCAGAGCTGGTTCAGGAGCATGTCCTCTGGGCTCTCAAGCAACACGATGCCAGGAGGCTGTCCGAGAATAGACTGCCCTACGCGGCAACTGCTCCTGCGTTGCTCTAGCTCCTGCATCCATGCAGTCGTGCGGCGACAGCAAATTGGTCTAAAAATTCGCTTTTGTTTGGCAAATAGCCCCGCTATTCACCTCACAAAACCGATTTTTTATCCTCAATTTTCTGTCGTCCTCGCTACGGGCGCTATTCTCGGACAGCCTCCCAGGTGCTGATGCAGATTGTCCACAGGTGAATCAAGACGGCCAATTCCCGTTACTGAATCTAACGGGCTTGTTAGTGATCTGTCCCGTCGATCAACTAATCTTGGGACAGTAATCATGGCGACTTTATTTTTGACTTGAATCAGGAAAAAGTCTCTTGGAACAATAACTAACAAGGCAGATTATAATCATGAAATCGACTAAACCTATTTTTTTTACGCTACTGTTATCCCTGATGACCAGCAACCTGACTCTTGCAGCCGACGGTGGGAATGACACGGTCTGGATATTTGGCTATGGCAGCCTGATGTCTACGCTTGCCCGCACCGCTACCGCAGAAGACCCCCAAGATGCCGAGTACCTGCCGGTCAGAGTTCATGATATGGCCAGAAAGTGGAATCTCTGGATAGAAAAAGCCACACAGAGAGCGCTGAACATCGAAGCATCCCCCGGAGATTACCTTAATGGCTTACTCTTTCCCGTGAAAACCAAAGATCTGCCAGCTTTTGACATACGCGAAGGGGCATACCATCGAGTAAAAATAGCCAAAGATAAAGTGTCATTTTATCGGGAGGATCACAGGAATAAGGTTCTTGGAACCCACGATGACGTTGAAATTTATGCCTACCTCCCCAACTACAAGTTTTACTTTGGTCCGGAAGATACTGAAAAGAAAATCGCCATGTCCTACCTGAATATTGTCCGTTCCGGCTGTGTTGAAGTGGACCAGACCAATAATCTCAATGGCCAGTTCATCATGGACTGTCACAAAACGCTGGGCCTTGAAGAGTATGACGCTTTTCAGGATGAAGACCAGCCCACCTACATAAGACACCCGAAAAAATTGCTGAACAAAGCAGAGCAAAGAGTGGATTTTCTGAAGGGGTATCTGGAAAAAGACTGGCCCAATTATCTTGAAATCGTCAGGAAATATTGGGGGTTCTGATATCTGGGGGTCGCCGCCCGCTACCCGCAAAAGCGCAAGCGGTTCCGGCTTTTGCGGGTAGCGGGAAGCGTCTGTAGGAATATTGAAGTTATTTCAGGACCATTCCTACACAGGCAACCCAAACCTCGGCAGAGACAATCCCTTATACACTGCCATCAGCCTGAGAATAAGGACAACAGCAGCCGCAATAATTGACGTGTGGTTTATGTTTTGGAGCAATGGCTCCAGCAATATGAACACCGCGCCTCCCGCCATGGCAGCAGATGCATAGATCTCCTGTCTCAATACCATGGGAATCTCCCCGGCCAGCATATCCCGGATGGCACCCCCACCACAGCCAGTCAATACCCCCATCATCACAGCGACCATTGGCTCCACACCAAATGACAACGACTTGGTCAAGCCGATGACCACAAAGACCGCCAGCCCCAGGGCATCAGAGACCTGAAGAATCCACTTGCTGCGCTCATGCCACTGGCGAACCAGGATGGCAAACAGCGTCGTAGCCAGAATAACCAGCAGGTAGAGCGTATCCTGTATCCAGAATACGGGCGTAGAGGAGAGCAAAACGTCTCGAATAGTTCCGCCCCCAACGGCAGTCACGAAGGCGAGTACCATTGCGCCAAAGAGGTCCATGTCTTTACGGCAGGCCAGCCAGACACCACTAATCGCAAAAACCACAGTACCAAAAAGGTCGAGAATATAGAGCAGCATCAACGAATCTACGGAGAAAAGGTCATTGGATTATAGATTATAAATTCGTCTTCCACGGCCAGATATAGTCATATACCGGCATTCTTTCCGAATACCGACAGGCTCCTGGTTTCAATGAGCTTGATGGGTGTCGTTATCAAATGTCTTCGGACTCCGTTCGTCCTGAGCTTGTCGAAGGGCGCAAACTCCTGCCTCCGATAGATCGTGCCAAACACCCTTCGTCCGTGCATCCTGAGCCGAGCCGAAGGGCGCTCAGGGTGAACGGAGATTGTATACATCAAACTCTTTGAAACGATGTACTAGTCTTCGTTACTCCTGATGAGGATTAACCGCCATGAATAAACCCGATATTCACAATGGCAGGCTGCCAGCAGAAGAGTACCGCCGCAACTTTGCCGACATTAAGCCTCCCCTCAGTGATTACCAGGCTCATATTGAAGCCAGCCGATGCCTTTACTGCGAAGCGGCACCCTGTATCCCGGCCTGTCCTACCGGTATCAACATTCCCTCTTTTATCAATCGTATCGCCACTGACAATATCGACGGTGCTGCACAGGCCATTCTGGATGCCAATATTCTGGGAGGAAGCTGTGCCCGGGTCTGTCCAACCGAGGTTCTCTGCGAGCAGGCCTGCGTCAGAAATCATGAACCAGAGTGCCTGCCGGTGAAAATCGGCCTGCTGCAGCGTTATGCCATCGATAACCGCCAGTCAGCTGACCATCCATTTACCCGTCTGCCGGAAACAGGAAAAACCATCGCCGTTGTGGGTGCCGGCCCGGCAGGACTGTCCTGTGCACATGCCTTGGCCAGACAAGGTCACACCATTACCCTGTTTGATGCCCGGGAGAAGCCCGGAGGCCTCAATGAGTTCGGCATCGCCTACTACAAACTGGTGGATAGCTATGCCCGCCAGGAAGTGGACTTCATTTTGGAAATTGGCGGTATCTGTCCGGAGTATGGCTGTCGGCTTGGTCAGAATCTCAGCCTGGATCAATTGCGAGCACAGTTTGACGGGGTGTTTCTCGGGCTCGGGTTGGGCGGTTGCCACTTATTAGGCCTTCCGGGTGAAGCAGCAGAAGGCGTTGAGGATGCTCTCCCGGCCATATCCTCCCTTCGTCAGTGCCATGATCTGAGCCAATTGCCTGTTGGCCGACGTATAGTGGTTATTGGCGGGGGCAACACCGCTATTGATATTGCCTGCCAATGCAAACGGCTGGGCGCAGAGGATGTCACCATTGCCTATCGTCGTGGCCCTGAACAGATGTCAGCCACCGGTCATGAACAGGCGTTTGCCCGGGACAATGGTGTTCGCATCCTCACCTGGGTTCAGCCTTCAGCCCTGCAGACAGAAGATGGCTGCATCACCGCCATCCAGCTGGAAAAAACCGTGCTGGATACCAGCGGCCAATTACAGGGCACGGGAGAGCTGACCACCTTGCCGGTAGACACACTCTACAAAGCCATTGGCCAGCATTTGCTGGTGGATGCCTTTGCCAATACCAGTGACAGCCCTGCGATAAAAGGCAACCGCATAGTAACGGACGACCACTTTCGTACGTCACTGGTTAACGTCTGGGCCGGTGGTGACTGCATTGATAAAGGTGAAGACCTGACTGTCCATGCGGTTGAGCATGGAAAACGGGCGGCCCGGGCCATTGATCAATACCTGCAACGGAGGGAAAGATAATGGCTGATTTAACCAGTAATTTCCTTGGTATTCGCTCCCCCAACCCGTTCTGGCTGGCTTCTGCGCCACCGACGGACAAAGCCTACAATGTCTATCGGGCATTTGAGGCTGGCTGGGGCGGTGCAGTCTGGAAAACCCTGGGTGAAGACCCGGCACCGGTCAATGTCTGTTCCCGTTATTCCTGCCACAGGAATACCCGTGGTGACGTGATCGGGTTTAACAATATTGAACTGATCACCGACCGCCCGCTGCAAGTGAATCTGGACGAGATACGCCAAACCAAAAAAGACTGGCCAGACCGGGCACTGCTGGTCTCGCTGATGGTACCCTGCAAAGAAGAAAGCTGGCAGGCCATCCTCAGCCAGGTAGAGGAGACCGGGTGCGATGGTGTTGAACTGAATTTCGGCTGTCCCCACGGCATGCCGGAACGGGGAATGGGCTCAGCGGTCGGTCAGGTGCCGGACTATATTGAAATGGTTACCCGCTGGTGCAAGCAACACAGCAACCTGCCCGTTGTCGTTAAACTCACCCCCAATATCACTAATATCGTGGTGGCTGCTGAAGCGGCTCAGGCCGGTGGTGCCGATGCCGTATCGCTAATCAATACCATCAACTCCATTACCGGTATTGATCTGGACCGGATGGTGGGATACCACGCCGTCAACGATAAGTTCACCAGTGGCGGTTATTGTGGCGAAGCGGTGAAACCCATCGCCCTGAATATGGTCGGGCAGATTGCCCGCAGCCCGGACACCGCCGGACTGCCCATCTCGGCCATTGGCGGTATCAGTACCTGGCGGGACGCAGCCGAATTTATGGCGTTAGGGGCGGGCACCGTTCAGGTTTGTACCGCCGCCATGCTGAACGGTTTCAAAATTGTACAGGACATGATTGATGGCCTGTCCCGGTGGATGGACCGCAAACACTATCCGACCCTGGACAGCTTTCAAGGCGCTGCCATCCCCAATCTGACCGACTGGAAATACCTGGACCTGAATTACAAGACCATTGCCCACATTGATCAGGACAGCTGTATCCAATGCGGCCGATGCTATGCCGCCTGTGAAGATGCTGCCCACCAGGCCATCGCCATGACACCGGTAAAAAATTCAACCCGGCACCGGTATGAGGTGATCGAGGAGGCTTGCGTGGGGTGTAACCTCTGCCAGATCACCTGTCCGGTGGATAACTGTATATCCATGGTCAGGCAGCAAACCGGCAAACCTTACCTGAACTGGACGCAGCATCCGAATAACCGGGGTCAGGAAGGTAACCTATCGACGGAGCAAACCTGATTTTTCAGTGCCGGAGTATGTCATGAATTCACTGGAATATGCAGTTGTCTGTGGTGACTATGCCATGGTCAAGACCCTGCTGGACAAGGGGGCTGACCCGGATATTCCCGGAAATAACAATGAAACCCCGCTGCACCGGGCAGTTAACGCTGGTCACCATGTTATTGCCAAGACCCTGCTGACCTACGGGGCTGACCCAAACCTCAAGGACATTAGTGGAAGGACAGCCTTGCATTTTGCCGCTCTCGAAGGTCACCATGCTATGGTCGAGCCCCTGCTGGCCATTGGGGCTGACGCGGACCTCAAGGACGTCAATGGATGGACACCTTTGCAATGTGCAGCGAGTAACCGTCATCGCGATGTGTACGATAAACTGCTACCTAAAACTCATCAGCCGGATTGGAACAGCCTGCTACAGGTATTTTCCCGTTCAGGGTGGAAGGATCAAGTTGAGGCGGCACTGGCCAAGGGGGCTAACCCGAATATCCAGGACAGTGAGGGTGATACACCTTTGGGAGGCGCAGCTACGGCTGGCCACCATGCTATTGTTGAGACCCTGCTGGACAACGGGGCTAACCCAAATATTCCCGATAGTGGTCAATACACCCCGCTGCACCGGGCAGCGGCCATTGGTCATCATCCTATGGTCAAGACTCTGCTGGACAGAGGGGCTGACCCGAACCTAAAGGATGGAACTGGACGGAAAGCCTTGACATCTGGACTTAACAGTGATTACCCAGATGTATACAGAACCCTGTTACCTGTAACCCATCAGCCGGACTGGAACAGCCTGTTACCGAAACTTGTCTATGAAGGATGGAAAGATCAAGTTGAAGCGGCACTGGTCAACGGGGCTGACCCGAATATTCCCGATTTTTACCACAAAACCCTGCTGCACAGGGCAGCCGAGGATGGTCACTTTGATATTGTCAAGACTCTGCTGGTCAACGGGGCTGACCCGAAATTCAAAGACTGGAATGGACGGACAGCCTGTCAATGTGCAATGACAGAAGCCATTAAAGAAGCAATCCAGCATTTCATGGCTGAACCTCACTCTCTCCAATTCTACTGCCGGGCCAGCATCCGGGGGCGGCTGGTCAAGTGTCTGCCCGACAACGGATTACCAATGAAGGAGGCGGTCAGGTTTCTGCCGCTTAATCCTCCAACAATGCAGTATGTCGATCGCCTGCTGTCACTGTAGGGCGAGCCGGAGCTGCTCCGGGAGGCTGTCCGGATGCCTTACACGGCAACTGCTCCTGCGTTGCTCTGGCTCCTGCATCCATGCAGTCGTGCGGTTGCAATAAATTGGTCTAAAAATCCGCTTTTGTTCGGCAAATAGTCCCGCTACTTGTGCCTTAGGATATTCACCTCACAAAACCGAATTTTTACCCTTAATTTTCTGCCGTCCCCGCGACGGGGTCGCTTGGATGGGCGCTATTCTCGTGCAGCCTTCTGGGTGCATCATATCCCCGGTTTTTGTCGTTTTCCTGATGGCACCAGCAGCCAGTTTGATGTGATCAGGCAGGCCTGTGTTGTGGGTAACCCCTGCCAGTTCACCTGTCCTGTGGATAACTGTATTACCATGGTCAGACAGCAAACCGGCAAATCCTGTCTAAAATGGACGCAGCACCCGAATAGCAAGGGTCAGGAAGGTAACCTATCGACGGATCAAATCTGAATTTCTATTGAGGGAGTACGTCACATTATGAACACTCTGGCTGAAGCAGCTGCTGATGGTGACCTTGCCAAGGTCGAAACCCTTCTGGACTCAGGGGCTAATCCGAACATTCTCGGATATTTCAGTTACACCCCGCTGCACCATGCAGCTCACTTTGGTCACCATGCTATTGTCAAGATCCTGCTGGCCTATGGGGCTGACCCGAACCTCAAGCGCATGAGTGGGTTGACAGCCTTGCAATCTGCAGTTGACGCTGGTCATCTCGATGTATACAAAACCCTGTTACCTGTAACCCATCAGCTGGACTGGAACAGCCTGTTACAGAAATTTTCCCGTCATGGATGGGAGGATCAAGTTAAGATGGCACTGGCCAAAGGGGCTGACCCGAACATGCCCGGAGTTGACAACTACACTCCGCTGCACGATGCAGCTGCCAATGGTCGCCTTGCTATTGTCAAGATCCTGCTGGCCAGCGGAGCTAAGCCGAACATTCTCAGATATAGCAATGCTACCCCGTTGCACGATGCAGCTGCCGCTGGTCACCATGCTATTGTCGAGACCCTGCTGGCCTCTGGGGCTGACCCGAACCTCAAGCGCATGGGTGAGTTGACAGCCTTGCAATGCGCAGTTACTTTTGGTCGTCTTGATGTATTTAAAATCCTGTTACCCCTAACAACCCATCAGCTGGACTGGAACTGCCTGTTACTGAAATTTTCGGATCATGGATGGAAGGATCAAGTTGAGATGGCACTGGCCAAAGGGGCTGATCCGAATATTCTTGGAGGTGGCAACCACGATCTCTACACTCCGCTGCACTGGGCAGCGGCCAATGGTCACCTTGCTATTGTCGAGACCCTGCTGGCCAGCGGAGCTGACCCGAACATCCCAGGAAGACACAAGAACACCCCGCTGCACCTGGCAGTCAGTGGCTATTATTGCGATGCTCGCGATGCTATTGTTGAGACCCTTCTGGTCAACGGGGCTGACCCGAACCTCAAGGAGCAGAATGGACAGGCCGCCTGGCAATATGCAGGACCAGCTACCAAAAACCTCATCCAGAATTTCATTTCTGCCCCTCGTTTTCCGTCTCTCAAATCCCGCTGCCGGAGCAGCATCCGGGGCCGACTGATCAAACACCTGGATCGCAACAAGCGGCCAATGAAGCAGGCGGTCAATTCGCTGCCGCTGCCTTATTCGGTAACGCAGTACATCTACCTGCCGCTGTCACGGTAGAGCGAGCCGGAGCTGCCCTGGCAGGCCATAGGTGTGCCATATCTCCGATTCCTGCCGTTTTCCTGAACGCCTCCACAGCTAAAAGGCAGCGACAAAAATTCCAGTACCATGATTCATATTGTCCGGTGCTACAACTCACATCTTCGTTCTCACGGGGGCCGTAGGGCACCGAACAGAACCAGGGCATTATGTTTGTTATCCAACCGGCAACTGCCTGACCAGGGTAATGTTATCCGGCGACATGTCTGCCCCCCAGGCCATCACTTCTACGCCAGCGGCAACCGCCTTTTGCAGTTCTTCTGCATAAACCGGGTCAATCGCCTGTGCCGCCGCCACATGGTCAATACCGGTATGCTGAACGCAGAAAAACAACACGGATCGATGGCCATCAGCAACCATCTGGGTGAGTTCCCGCAGATGTTTGGTGCCCCGGCTGGTGACGGCATCCGGGAACAGGCCGAGGCCATTCCCCATTGCCAGCGTGACACTTTTGACTTCCACATAACAGTCGGGCAGGCCCTCCTGTTGCAGCAGCAGATCAATGCGGCTCTTTTCTTCACCATAACGAACTTCACGGCGGACACTCTGGTAGCCGGACAGTTCTGACACCTGGCCAGAACGCAGAAGCTCCTCAACCAGGGCATTGGCTCGTCCGGTATTCAGCCCTGCCAGAGTGAGGCGTTCTTCGCCGTTAAACGCCACCGGAATTTCCGCCTGTTCCCAGGTACAGGGGTATTTACGCCGGGGATTTCCAGAGTCGGAATACCATACCCGATACCCCGGGTAGAGGCAGTTTTTCATGGAGCCGGTATTCGGGCAATGCAGGGTAATCTGTGAGCCATCAGCCAGCTCAACATCGGCCATGAACCGTTTGTATCTTTTTAGCAGGCGGGCCTCAGACAGGCGATTGTCATATTTCATCAGGGGCGCTCATTACTTAATTTCATTAATTTACTTATTGAAATTCTAAAATAGAATCCTAAGATGCCGATTCATCATACCTGACCCTACAGGACTGACAGGCTCTCTGAATCCATTGGGCAGCAGATTCGGAGAATATTATCAGTTGACCTGAGTGCAGGTTTTGGTCAATGTCAGAAAGCGGATGACATTTTTTTATGGCGTCTTGCCATGGGTTTTGGTAGTTTCTCCGCTTCTTTAAGGAAGGCAAGAGGCAAGTGCCAGGAGTTTTTGTTCTCGCCAGGCACCCGTGGTGTTGACCTTGGCTTTCAGGGAGCCGGTTTTCCGGCAGTAACAGAGGGATCGCAGAGGCTGCTTTCAAGGCAGAACGCGAGCGCCTCTAAATGGAGAGATCCAGGATTCTTGCTCATTTGAGAGATCCCCTGGCTCATGAATAGAAGGTGGTGAGGCTGTAATCATGTCAGCACAGAAAAACGCGGATACAGGCAATCTGCTCAAATCGTATACCCCCTACCAGGAAAAGGATGGGGAAGAATACATGAACGAGCAACAGATCGCTCACTTCACCAGGATCCTGCAAGACTGGAAGCAGGAGCTGATGGAAGAAGTGGATCGTACAGTGAATCATATGCAGGATGAGGCCGCGAACTTCCCTGATCCGGCAGACCGCGCCAGTCAGGAAGAAGAGTTCAGCCTTGAACTGAGAACCCGTGACCGTGAGCGTAAGCTGATCAAGAAAATCAACGATACGCTGTCCCGGATCGAAGAAGACGATTACGGTTTCTGCGACAGCTGTGGCGTAGAAATCGGCATTCGTCGCCTGGAAGCCCGCCCCACTGCTACGTTGTGTATCGACTGTAAGACACTGGCCGAGATCAAGGAAAGACAGCTGGGTAACTGATGTACCCGGATGATGAATCAGGCTGTGGTACGTTAGTGCAATGGGCTGATTCATTGTCGACCGGTTCTTTATAGTTAAGGAACTGTCCTGAAATCACTTCGACATTTCTACAGACGCTACCCGAAAAGCCGGAACCTTTTGTGCTTTTGCGGACAGCGGGTGGCGGTCAGCAGTCAGCGACCTTTTCCCCGACTGCGTAAAATGATGAAGTTATTCCGGAACAAATCCTGACGGCACTCACTCAAGACCACTTGCCTGATTGATCATCACTTCCTATGGGCGACACACTGAGCACCCCCTCCTACGTTGGACGATTTGCGCCGTCTCCTTCTGGCCCTCTGCACTTTGGCTCTCTGGTTGCGGCACTGGCCAGTTATCTGGATGCTCAGGTCCATCAGGGAAAATGGCTCGTGCGCATGGAAGACATTGACCCGCCAAGAGAACAGCCCAAAGCGGCCGACCTGATTCTCAAGGCGCTGGACGTTTATGGCCTGCATTGGGATGACAGCGTGCTGTTTCAGAGTGATCGCAGCGAAGCCTATGACCAGGCCCTGGACACTCTGCTCCGTACCGAGAGACTTTACCCATGTACCTGCACCCGCAAAAAACTGGCCGGTTTGAACGGTGTGTACCCCGGTTACTGTCGCAATCACCGTGGAATCCCAAACCAGCCCCATAGCCTCAGGCTGTTGTGCCATGACGATATCATGCAATTTCAGGATCGTATTCAGGGCGATCAGCGGTTTGATTTAAGCGCCCTTGGTGATTTTATTCTCAAGCGCAAGGATGGGCTATACGCCTACCAACTGGCCGTTTGCGTTGATGATCACTTTCAGGGGGTTACCCATATTGTCAGGGGGGTAGACATTCTGGATTCCACCCCGAGACAGCTCTATCTGCAAAGCCAGTTACAGTATCCGCACCCGGTCTATGCCCATGTTCCGGTGATTACCCGGAACCCCGGAAATAAACTCAGCAAGCAAAACCATGCGCCCGCCATACCATTGGACAACCCCCGTCCACTGATGATCAAGGCACTGTCGGCATTTGGCCTGAAACCAGAGCCAGACCTGTTGATGAACTCTGTTGAAGAGATCCTGTCCTGGGGAATAAAAAACTGGACCATGAGCAACATGGCGGGAAAAAAAGAGATTTTACAGAACTCTCTGGACGACCGCTGACGTTTCGTGGCAATTCCAGCGAAACGGGCAGTCTGAGCCAGGAAGTCGCCATATACCCGAAAGACTGGCAACGAAACGTCAACAGCCCCAGGGCAAACCTACCGCTATCCTGTCGAACATGTTATATATGGTTGAATAAATCCTATCCAGAGGCTTTCAGCCACCTGGGAATGGGCCACAACAAAAAGATGTGTTCAAGGAGCGAATATGTCGATAGTCTTTAAAACAGCTCTGGTTGCTGCTCTTTCATTTTTCGCCGTAAACCTGACGGCAAATACCCTGACTTTTTCCTCTTTGAGTGGTACTTCCAGCAGGTCTGCGGCAGACAACCCTGACTTCTGTGATGCCGCGAGACGAACCCGGGAACAGCTTATACGTCAAGAACCGTCTATAACGATGAAGTCCCCCATTCACACACAAGGTGTATCATCCTGCTTTACACCGGATGAAAACCTGATCTTTGTTGCCACACTGGAAGCTCAAAGGGTGCTCGGACCCAATGCCCCCTGGTATACAGAACTCAGCCAGGATGTAAAAAGCCGCGTTACCGAAGCCTGTGGCATCATGGGCTTTGAGAACAGTAAAGTCAGCCGCGCCTACGACTACTGTCTGGAAAGCCGACAGGAAGAGCTGTTGAGTCCCTACGTAGAAAAATTTGCCAAAGAGTCCAGTAAATATCTCCGTAAACGTCAGCAGGTGGCGGACAGCCTGGTGGTTCGTTGTGATGCCTCATTAAGTGTAAAACGCAGCCGTCTTCCTAAACGCATGCGTTTCCCGGTGGCATGGTACAACTCGGACAGCCAATCCGTACCCAGCTGGTTACTGGAACAAAAGCTGGATGATGACCAGTGGCTGGAACAGATAGGCAAATTAAAAATTGATAATATTATGGTCGATGTTCTGGGTAGCGATTGCCCCGGTGAAATGATTTACTGGGTCACTTACGATGCGCCTGGACTGTAAACCTGCAAAAGTCTCAGGCTCTGTTGGCACAAACCCTCTTACACCGGCAGACCTGAGACGATCACTGGTGCTCATCAAGTAAGTTGTCAGGAGCCCGAACATTGAATACATTCAGCGCCGTTACAACACCTCCGGAAATATACACCCCTGCCGATGCCCGCCTGCTTTTATGGCCGCAGATCATCCCCGAACCCACAGGCTGGCAGTTGTACTCAGAGCTGCACTCCACACTGCCCTGGCAGCAGGATCAGATAACCATTTACGGTAAAACCCTGCCGGTGCCCAGACTCCAGGTTTGGATGGGGGATCCTGATGCACACTATCAATATTCAGGTCTGGCGCTTTCTCCACAGCCATGGAGTCAGCCCGTTATCGCCATTAAACAACGGGTCGAAACAATCTGTTGCCATCACTTTAACTCGGTATTAATCAACCTTTATCGCAGTGGACAGGACAGCAATGGCTGGCACAGTGACGATGAGCCGGAATTAGGCGAAAACCCGGTGATTGCCTCATTCAATCTGGGCGCGACACGGCGATTCCGGCTGCGCCACAAATACCGAAAAGACATCCAGCCTTACACTTTTGACCTGACCTCAGGCTCCCTATTGTTAATGGCCGGAACTACCCAAAAATACTGGCAGCACTGCCTGACAAAAACAGCAAGACCAGTAGAGCCGAGGATCAACTTGACCTTTCGTCGTGTGATTACACGCTTCCCCGACGAACAATGGGCAAAAAATGGATAGAAAGGTAATCACCGGAAAAGCCAGACCTTAGCCTCAATCTTACTCCAACATTGAAAGTGAACTTATTTCCACTGCAATAATCAAAGAGCAACAGTAAAAATATTTAATAAAAAGAATTTAATTAATTGTTTCAGCTGGTTAGTTACACATTCAGTTTGCAAAAAGGTTTACCAAAATGGCTAATACGTCCCAGACTTATTTAACCGAAAACCCTCAGGATCCAAGTTTCTGGCTAATGCCTGTCACGGGCTCACCGGAGAACCCTGCGCCAGCAACTGGTACTTTTCACTCACGAGAGACCTTGATAAGTTCATTGGAACTGCAGGAATTGAAGGTTCGGGGATTTTCACAACAGGAAATTGAGGCCGCAGAGAAAACATTGCGAGAAAGAAACACCACCCCCAGCTATAACGCCATATCCCACTTTCTGTCTTCAGAGTCTGGCACTGATGCTTCCCCTCTCTATCACCAACTCAGTGAAGCCATTAAACAGACATCAGGCGTACAGGGTAAAATCCGTCTGGCGGATGAGTTGAGAAAATATTCGGATATGTTAAAAAATCAGGCCAAAAACAATCTTGACCAACACTACGCCTCCCTGTGGCCCGATAGAGATAAAATTAAAACCATCGTTGGGGGATGGCCTCCTCCGCTCGTAAAGCAAGCTGAATATATCAAAACTCACTGGCCAGAACTGGTAGTAAAAGGCGATATGGTGTTTAACTTCGGTTCGACATCAGAAGTTTGTTTCAACGACTATGGAGGCTACAGTAAGACCCCATCACCGTTAGGGTATCTGGCCTTTTTCCGGCTGATCAAAGACATCTGGTTCGACGCCTTAATGACTAAAAATCTATGCACCGTGAATAGAGTTAGCCATCTGCTTATTTCCTTTACCAAGGCGATATCCGACAATACCATAGAACGTAAAGGTGGTAGTCGAAAAGCACAATTTGACAATGTCATTCAGCGGGAGCTGGAAAAAGGCATCTCATCGACTTACGATATTGGCGCTTTTGCTTTTCTGCTGGTAACCAATCCACCGTTATGGCAGGGCCATAAGAATGAAACATTAAAATTGCTGATCAGTAGAGCTTTTAACAATAAGGAAGAACAACTGGCTCCCCTGTATTCACAGTGGCAGGATCCGGACAAGCAAGATCAGGCTTGCAAAACTGTCGAGTCCAAGGTAATCCCCAAGATCACCATTGCTTCGCTTTATCTGGACAGCATTTATGACTACCTGATGAAATATAAATTAAAGGGTTTTCTGACTAGAGGAACACTAGAAGAAATAGCCAACGGAAGATACTTCGATAGCACCACTAATCAGTTAGTAAACCCCATTAAAATGCCTGACTGGAAGACATTACCGCCTATTCCTGGAATAAAAGAAACACTGTCTCAATTTTATGCCAACCCCTGTCATCAAAAACTTTTTTTAGGAACAGAAGAATTCAAGGCATACCAGCAAGAACAAAGGCAACTGAAAGCCAGGCAACGGTTCACTGATGCCATTACAAATACCACCAGGCAGATTAAAAAAAAGAAGGCAGAGTTGATTAAGAAGCAATTCAAAGAGCAGGGATTTGCAGCCAGAAAGGATAGTCTGGGCAACATCAGCTACGGAGAGGCCTATTATAAAAAACGCAAAGAATACATTAATTACCTTAAGGTGCAAAAACTGGCCGTTGAACAACAAATTGGCGTTCCTGTTCCCTTTAAAGCAACTGCTGCACAGCTGGACCAGGTACTTGCTGCCTTTAAAAAATTACCCACTGCTGAGCAACGGTATTGGCAAATGAGCCCTGCCTACGCGCAAAGTACAGCCATTCCAGACCTATTGCGTGATTTAACACTGACTGAAGATTCAGGGCCTGAAGACATGTTGGCCCATGAGCACGAAAAGCTGCTGGAACAACAAAGCAAATTTATTACTTGCCGCTGCTCAGAGTGTACCATTTGCGAAGCGACCCGTTATCTCTGCGAATGTCGGAATGGTTTGAAGCAGAGAGTTACCAAAAGAGAGAACAAAAACAGAGAATTTATGCTGAAACAAAATATTATTAAAAACATTGGGGCCTGTTATTCAAAAAACTACTCTATAAAAGGCACCATCGTACCTGAGAAAGATAAGCAGACAGCACTGCCTGCAACACAGACACCAAACCGAAATAAGAGAAAGCACACACAACTCTCTGGTGATCGTAAGAAAGCCTCCCCTTCCGGTTCTTTCGCTAAAGTGTCTCGCTATGAGCACACGCTCAACGATGAAAGCCAGTGTAAGAAAAAACACCGTCCGGCTTGTATGATTGACAGGCTCCATCGCGAGCTAGTTAACGAAGTATTAAATAAAAAATTTATTGTCCCTGAAACAGTCAAAAAACGTCAGCGACTTTCACCAAAACCTGCCGGGCAACGAAAATACGATAGAGTGTTGAGTCAACTTTATAAACATCATAAACATGATACTGACAAACCGCTGTACAAGATGAGCACGACTGAAATCCTTGAGTGGTTTGCTAAAAACCCGAAACAGGCAGAGGCTGCCATTAACTATTTGCAGGACAAGCCACAGTTGGTCAAGTCTCTGTTTACACCAGGCACTCTGAAGTTTGCAACGCCCAAGACACTGGCGGCTATTCCATGTCAGGTGATCTACCACGATATTGAATCATTTAATAAACACCTCAATGCCCTGGCAACCAATAAGAAGAATAATTTTATTCCTCTGGATAATAAAAAAGTGAAGGGTTTTTACCTTCATAAGACATTCTGCCTTGTCTGCCGTACAAATTTTGGCCAGAGGCGGGAGCTGCAGGCTCATTTAAAAGCAACGCATCAGGCCACCATGGATAAAACGTTTGCCGATATCCGGGCAATGGGGCGTGGGTCGATAGATGAACCTGACACGCTGGATTCACCTGTCGAAAATATGGAACAAATCCCCTTCCATCAACAGTCACAGGAATTTTCAGCCCTCTTCGAGCATGAGCGTGCATAAGTAGCTAACCATATGAAATCATATATTTCTGACTCCTTGTGCCGGCACTCCCGGCAACTGCTCCTGCGTTGCTCTAGCTCCTGCATCCATGCAGTCGTGCTTCGTTACAACTCCGGTCACATAGCTACGGCTATGCTTCCTCCGTTGTGCCTCGCATAGTACCAGCCCAAGTAGCCAGAAATATTCGATTCCATATGGCCAGCTACTTAGATGCACGCTTGTATCCAGGAGGCTGACCGGGAATAGACTGCCAGTAATCTTTTGCGGTTTACCCATATAACCATTACCATGTCCGTCCAACGGCAAAACTGCACAGACGTAATATGTATATCTACCGCCTGGTTCTGCTTCTGGTGATCGGTATTTACCTTTTTTCTCCAGCCATCATGGGCTGGTGGATTACGTTTGGTGAACAGTGGTATCAGCCCTGGATACTCTGGTTCATCCTGATTGTCGCGGGCTTTACCCTTCAGATCAGGGGTAACAGCGATGAGCTTTGAACTGGAGTATATCGTTCTGGCCAGTGTTGCCTATCTGGCGGTTCTTTTTCTCTGCGGCTGGGCGACGGATCGAGGCATCATCCCGCGCAGAGTGGTTCATCACCCGGCAACCTATGTTCTGTCCCTGGGTATCTATGCCAGTAGCTGGGCCTACTATGGCAGTATCGGGGTTGCCCACGACGATGGTTATGTTTTTCTCGGTTTTTACTTTGGCCTGAGCGGTGCATTTTTATTAGCGCCTGTCCTGCTGGTGCCAATATTAAGAATAACCTCCACCTATCAACTCAGTTCTCTGGCCGATGTGCTGGCCTTCCGTTTCCGAAGCCCCGTGGCGGGTACGCTAAGTACACTGCTGCTGCTGTTTATTACTTTTCCCCTGCTGGCCCTGCAGATACAGGCCGTGGCAGACGGTGTTTATCTGCTGAGCGATGACACCTCCCCGGAAATGCTGGCCTTCGGTTTTTGTATTATGGTCACGTTACTGACCATGATGTTTGGTACCCGACACTTGGCCAGCCGCCACCAGCATGATGGTCTGGTGGTGGCGATTGCTTTTGAGTCGCTGCTGAAGCTGCTGATTATGGCGCTGCTGGGCGGCGTCGTCATCGTCGAAGTGTTTGGTGGTTTTTCCGGATTAAACCACTGGCTTGAAGCCAACTCTGAGGTCATCATCGGGATGAACTCTCATCTGGAAGATGGCCCCTGGCGAACAACGCTGTTGATGTTTTTTGCCTCTGCTGTGGTTATGCCACACATGTTTCACATGACCTTTGCCGAAAACCGCGACATAAAAATGTTATTCACTGCCAGCTGGGGCCTGCCATTCTTTTTATTACTGTTGAGTATTTCCACCCCTCTGATTCTCTGGGCGGGTCTCAAAATCGGGAGCCCTTATCCGCCCGAGTACTTTCCACTGGCTATTGGTCATGCCGTGGATAGTCAATGGTTGACTATCATCGCCTATATAGGTGGGCTTTCTGCGGCCAGTGGCCTGTTTATGGTGACCTCACTGTCACTGTCTTCCATGTTGCTGAACCACGTCATCCTGCCGCTTTATCAGACCCTTTATCAGTCCGGAGAGCCGGCCCAGGCCCAGATGAATATCTACCGCTGGCTGACCAATGTAAAACGTCTGATTATCGCCACCCTGATCCTCGCCTGTTATGGGTTTTACCGGCTGCTGCATAACGAGGTGGACATGTACAGCCTGAGCATCGTCGCCTATGTGGGAGCCTTGCAACTGTTGCCCGGTACTCTTTCTACGCTCTATTGGGGCAGGGCAAACCATAAGGGGCTGATTCTCGGGATTCTCTCTGGAACCGCAGTCTGGTTCTTTACCCTGATGCTGCCTTTAACCATGGGACTTGAGATTTTCCCAATCCGCAGCGTCAACTTTGGCACCATCACTAACGACGGCTGGTATATTGCTGCCGTCTCATCACTGGTGGTGAATGTGCTGGTGTTTTACCTGGTCTCCAGCTTTACCAGGATGCCTGATGAAGAGCGCAGTGCAGCGGCCGCCTGCCTGGTTCGTGAAGTACGTCAGCAGCCCTACAAAATCCCCAAGGCCCGCTCTTCCTACGAATTTCAGGAGATGCTCAGCGCCCCTCTGGGGCCGGTAGCGGCGCAGACGGAAATCAATAAAGCCCTGACCGATCTGAATATGAGACCGGACGACAACCGTCCGCACTCCCTGAGACGACTCAGGGAGCGTATTGAGAATAATCTGTCCGGGCTTATGGGACCCACCATTGCCCATGACATCGTTGACTCCTTTTTGCCACTGGATATTGATAATGATTACGTCCCCAAAGATATCCATTTTATGGAATCCCGGCTGGAAGCGTATCACTCAAAACTGACCGGTCTGGCCGGTGAGCTTGACAGTCTGAGACGTTATCACCGTGACACATTGAACAGCCTGCCCATGGCCGTCTGCTCCATTGATGCTGCCATGGAGAGCACGTCGGTTGATCACCAGGAATCGCTGCCATCGAACAACACCGGCGAAGTGATGCTCTGGAATCAGGCAATGGCAGAATTGACCGGCATTCCCGCCGATGCTGTTCTGGGGATGCCCCTGAAGACCATTCCTGCTCCCTGGAACCAGGTCCTCAATGATTTTATGCAACTCCCCGACAATCACCTGAACAAGCACTATGTTGAAATGGAAGGCAGCACCCGCTATTTCAGCCTGCACAAAGCCGCAGTTCAGGCACCGGTTTCCGGTACCGGTGGTAATCAGGTCATGTTGCTGGAGGACCAGACAGAAACCCAAATGCTGGAAGAACAGCTCTTTCACAGTGAACGACTGGCGTCGATCGGGCAGCTGGCCGCCGGTGTTGCCCATGAAATTGGCAACCCGATTACCGGTATAGACTGCCTTGCCCAGGAAATGAGCGCACTATCATCGGACCCGGATATACAACAGAGTTCCCGGCAAATACTGGAACAAACCCAAAGGGTCAGTCGCATTGTGCAAACACTGGTGTCTTATGCTCACTCTGGTCAGAAAGGGGGAGAGCAAAACAGTGATTCTCCATCGGTAGCCGAACCCGTAGAGGTATTCAGCACCATCCAGGAGGCCATCAGTCTATTGCAATTGAGCCATAAGAACAGCAATATCGTATTCCGTAATCTGTGCATCGATGGTCTCTGCGTCAGCGGTAACAGCCAAAAATTACAACAGGTGTTTATCAATCTGCTGAAAAATGCCGCCGATGCCTCAGAGGAAGGCACTGGCACGGCGGAGAGTGTTGTTTCCGTCAGCAGCACAGCCAACCAGCACACGGTCACCCTTCGTTTTGAAGATCAGGGGCATGGCATTCCCAAAGCCATTCAGGAAAGGCTGTTTGAGCCATTTTTCACCACCAAAGAAGCGGGTAAGGGAACGGGCCTGGGTCTGGCTCTGACCTGGAATATTATCGAAGAATATTTTGGCAGTATTCAGGTGGTGAGCCCTTTGGATCCACTCACCGGGCGGGGGACCTGCTTCATCATTTCGCTTCCACGCTACGAGTCTGAATCAGCGATGACGGTAGACACAGGGGAGCAGCCGTTGGAATTTCAGGGGGACATGGCATGAGTCAGGACCAGATACTGATTGTCGAGGACGAAGAAATTATCAGGTCGTCGCTGCGTCGTCTGCTTGAACGACAGGGATATTGTATTACCGAGGCAGGCTCTGTTCACGAAGCGCAAGACTGCCTGAAACAACAGTCTTTTTCGCTGATCATCAGCGATTTGAGGCTTCCCGGTAAGCCCGGTACTGAAATGATCAACCTGGCCAATGGCATCCCGGTACTGATCATGACCAGCTATGCCAGCCTGAACTCGGCAGTCTCGACCATGAAGCAGGGGGCCGTGGATTATATTGCCAAGCCCTTTGATCATGCAGAGATGATTCAGCGCGTGGCTGAAGCTATTGAAAAGCAGGCTGTTCAGAGTACCGGCAGCGATGCGGAACAGGGTAACAATGAAGTGATATGCTCCGGCGATGGCTTTAATGGCATTCTGGGACAGTGTGATGCCATGCAGCTATTGTTCCGGCAAATACAGAAGGTGGCTCCAACCGATGCCACGGTATTGATTCAGGGTGAATCAGGCACCGGTAAAGAGCTGGTTGCCCGGGCCATCCATGAAAACAGTAAACGCATCAATGGCCCGATGATTTCTGTTAACTGTGCCGCCATTCCGGAAACACTGATTGAATCAGAACTGTTTGGCCATGAAAAAGGGGCATTTACCGGGGCTACCGCCGCTAGAACCGGCCTGATCGAAGCGGCCAATGGTGGCACACTGTTTCTTGATGAAATTGGTGAGCTGCCACTGGAAGCCCAGGCCAGGCTACTTCGAGTGCTTCAGGAAGGTGAAATTCGTCGTGTCGGTTCAGTACAGTCCCAGTCGGTTGATGTGCGACTGATTGCCGCTACTCACCGGAATCTCCGTCAGCTCTCTGCACAGAATGAGTTTCGTGAAGACCTCTACTATCGACTGAAAGTGGTGGAACTGCGCATTCCGCCACTCAGGGAGAGAGGCAGTGATATCCTGATGCTGGCGGAAAAACTGCTGGCCAAAACCTGTGGCAAAATGGGGCTGGACGTCTTCTCAATGGCTCCCGAAACCATGGCCGCCATTTCCCAGTATCAGTGGCCCGGGAATGTTCGCGAAATGGAGCATGCCATCGAACGGGGTGTCATTCTTTCTGAAGACAATATCATCACCCCGGAAAACCTGGATATTGACGTTCGTGTGAAGCAGACCCTGTTTCGTCAGGATGCCGAAGAACTTCAGGATGGCCTGACTCTGGAAGACTACTTCCAGCGTTTTGTTCTTGAGCACCAGGATCAGATGACCGAAACCGATCTTGCACAGAAACTGGGTATCAGTAGAAAAACACTCTGGGAGCGGCGCCAGCGCCTGGGTATTCCGAGAAAGAAAACAGCGGCGACATAGTGCATGGTTTCAATGCAATTGATGGGTTCTTTCTATCAATGCCTCCCAAGCTCCGTTCGTCCTGAGCGGAGATTGTACACATCAAACTCATCGAAATGATGTACTGGATTAGTCATGTGTGACAAATAGATTAATTGTACTTTAGTACCGTTAACAAGGTGCTATTTTTCACCCATTTTAACCCGAAAAAGATAAATGAATACATTTTATGGAATCTTTTCATAAATAAGAGGTCTTATATAAGTACGAATAATAATATCAATCCCTGTTTGACGGGATTCAGGAGGTTTATATGCGCTTTGATGATAGTTCCAAAATAGTAGATTTCTTCTCGAATGCATGGAAAGCAGCAAGTGATAATGATGCCCAACCTGATCAGTGTCAAAACTGCCTTAATTTTAGTTATAGATTGGTCAAAGCGTGTGTAGTGGCGGCTTGCTGCCCAAAACCATCGGAAGATGACCCGGCAGGCTTGACAAAGCCATTACTGCCTAAAGCCGATCAAGGTGTTGTGGCTAAACAACCAGATCGGAACGATATGTCAGAATCGGGTCCAAATTCGGACGTATATTTTGTCGGGAGGTACGAAGCTGAGGCCGAAGGTTCTGTCCCTTTCGAGTCTTTTGGGGGTGATGCGCCCGAACCCGGGGAAAATCACGAGTCTTTGGTGGGTGATTCGCCCGAACCCGGGGAAAATTACAAGTCTTTGGTGGGTGATTCGCCCGAACCCGGGGAAAATTACAAGTCTTTGGTGGGTGATTCGCCCGAACCCAAGGAAAATTACAAGTCTTTGGTGGGTAATTTGTCCCAACCCGAGGTAAACGTCACTAACGAGCAGTTAGGGCTGAAATAATAAAAATGATTTAGACATGGTCATTGTCTGCAGCCATTGGTCCAGTGTCAGAGTGACAAAAAGCTGATTTCAAATTGAATAAGATGTCTTTGGCTTATTAACTTGAAAAAGTTCAAACACTAAAGTCGAATCCTTGTCAGTTCAACTTCAAAGGATTTTGAAGTTGAACTGTTCCAGACATCAGGCGGGCTGTCCGCTCAAGTCTGCGTCACTTTCACTGGCTGATTTGATCTTGGATTCATCCCACATTACAAAGTAGATAAGCGCACATATAAGTAGTTAACCAAATGAAATCATATATTTCTGACTAAGTTGTCAGTCACTCTGCGGCGTTGCAACTCCGGTCACATAGCTACGGCTATGCTCCCTACGTTGCGCCTTGCATAGCAACTGCCCACTTAGCCAGAAATATACGATTCCATTTGGCCAACTACTTAAACAGTGCCACAGCAGGCAAGAGGAACATTAGTGCATCGATGCCGAGCAATACTGAGGCTGGCTGTGTTTCCTGTTCTGCCTGATAGCCAATAAAAGATAACCCCGTACCCGCGATGAAACCTGCCAGTGCCTGCCCCATCTTACGGGCAAATGAATAGCTGGAATAGATAACGCCTTCCTGACGCTGACCAGTTAAGTAAGAGTTGTAGTCAATACTGTCAGATACATTTGCCCAGACCAGCAAATTAGGAAGCAGCATCAGTGGAATGCCCACAAAGAGCCACAGGAACATGACATAAATTGAGTCAGGCAGTAAAAAGCAAACGGTCGCTGTAATACCGGCTAACAGAAATCCGGTAATCATAATTTTTCGGGTACCGAACTTTAAGGCGAGCTTTCCGATAAACGATGAAATGATAAGGATAGCAAGAACGCTGACCGCTGAGCTTAAGGATATGAACCACAGTTGGCCATCCAGGTTCTCAGTCAGGAAATAGTAGGTAATGGCACTCTGGGCCATAAATGCCGCCAGCATAAATGCGGAAGATATACTCACACAGAGAAATAATGAATTTTTCCGCAGAGAGGTGATACCCTGAAAAATGTTAATGTTTTCGGTTGAAGGCTCGTGTCGTATATATTCAGCAGTACACCGGTAGGATATAAGATAGGCGATCATGGCAAAAATGCTGACGAAGACAGCAGAGTACAAATAACCTTTGGCAAAGTCATCGGCGAAAATCGACAGGAAAAGTGGTACGGCAATGTTGCCTACGACATTGCCAGCCATGCTACCGACGCCTCTGGCAGCGGAAAGAGAGGCCCGCTCACCTTTATCATTGGTCATCACCGTCGCCAGTGAACCGTAGGGAATATTGATAAAGGTATATGCCATGCCCCAGACAATGTAGGTGGCGTATGCCCAAATCAGTTTTTGTGAGTCACTCAGGCCCTGTGGTGCCCAAAACACAAAAATGGCTGCCACCGCAACAGGCCAGCTGCCTTTTACCAGAAAGCCGCGAAACTTGTCCCCGGTATGCTTGCGGGTGAAGAGTTTGTCACAGATAGCACCCATGATCGGGTCATTCACCGCATCCCAGATTCTGGCAACGAGAAACAGCGTCCCCGCTGCAGCGGCAGTAATACCCAGTACATCCGTATAATAAGCCAGCAAGAAAGTGGACATCATACCGAAGGTCAGTGTGTTGCCCAGGTCCCCCATGGCATAGCCAACTCGATTGAGTTTGGTAATGGTCTTCATTGTGTTGCCTTTTTTTAATTGTTTTTGTTGTATAAATTTTTTTGGCTTGCCTTAAGAGCTTGAGTTCAGAGTTTGTAATGTACGACAGTGCATTACAATGAGCAAATAAGGGGCTCTTATCGCGTAGCCGATAAATCTCAATAAATGAACAAAGCGGCAGCATTGTCAGAAAGATTTCTGGCAAATTTTCAATTTTCTACCATCATGGAGTGTCGATTATCTGCCTATGAGTCATGAATTAAAACATGAGATTGCCCTGTACCGTTTTCTCCCTGGTTCAGATACGGATCGGGTATTGCGTTGGTGTTTCAGCCAACCGTCAATCGCTGGATTAACTTGGACACTTTTTCTATGCAATTTCAGGTGAAAAAAAATTGTGAAGAGGGTGGGGTATGGATCCTGCATTATTGGCTAGTACATTAAACACGTTATCTAGTACGAGTACCACAGACCAAAGTAAAGTGGGTACAGAGGAATCATCAGAAAACGGTAATCCAAAAATAATGGATGCCAGGGTAGTTAAAAATAAATTACCACTGAAAGAAGATATTTATTCTCAGGTATTAAATATTCAAGTTATCAGTGATCGATTAATTCAATACCTTGGACTGGATGACCTTCGCCGATTGGGTGCTGCATTAATAAGCAGTTCAGAGTGTAAGCCTTTATTTTCCAGCACTAGAGAGGAGGTGAGAAATATTGTGTTTACTCCGGTGGAAATTGACGGTTCGCTCTGGGAGGGTAATTATGCATGGTATTCTTTTTTAGTTGATGATGGTTCCTGGGAAACACGGGGGACGCCGCAGCCCGGTATGGTCGAATACACAACTGAGTGCAGGGATATTGACAAAGTCTTCTCATATCAGGAGGGTGAAAATGAAGTAGAAAACTGGATCATGTTTGGCGAATTAAAGGATGGTAGTGTTTATAAGTTTGAAGGGGGGTGTGATTATACAGGATTTGATTGTATAGGTGGCGGGGAGTTGATATTGGCACCTGGCTGGAGAAATTTGTTTGATCATCTTACTGCTTGTGAAATTGGCAGTTTTATCGATAACTTGAACCAGGGGGCAGTAGAATTAAAACAAGCCTTGGATGATATTTCTGATTCTAAAGACCTGAATGAAGTATTAGCGCAATTGTTTTCCGATAAAATTATCCCGGACTGTTTGCAACTAAGGTAGATCAGTCTGGCTTTTGAAAAATGAAATATCTGGTCTCCCCGCATTGCAAAAAAAGACCTTCCCTATAGAATCACATTTTTATTATTTTCAGGTACACATTCTCCTATGTCCGCGCATGAGGAAAAGCGGCTCCCTCCCGCTGTATTTTTGATGGGTCCTACCGCTTCAGGCAAAACTGACCTTGCGGTAGCGCTCATCAAAGAGCTGCCTTTTGAGATCATCAGTGTTGACTCGGCACTTATTTATAAAGGGATGGATATTGGCACTGCCAAGCCGGAACCTGAGGTTCTGGTGGAAGCGCCTCATCACCTGATCGACATTCTTGATCCGGCGGAATCGTATTCAGCCGCCGATTTTCGACGGGATGCCCTGGCGTTGATGGCCGATATCACCGCCCGTGGGAGAATACCTCTGCTGGTTGGTGGTACGATGATGTACTTTAAGGTGCTCAGGGACGGTATGGCGACCATGCCCGCTGCTGATGCCGGGGTTCGTCAACGGCTGCTGGATAGTGCACGGGCACGGGGTTGGGCATTTTTACACCAGCAGCTCTCAGGCGTTGATCCGGAAGCGGCACTGAGAATAAAACCCTCGGATACCCAGCGCTTGCAGCGCGCCCTGGAGGTTTATGAGCTGACAGGTAAACCGCTTTCTCAATGGCACAGGGAGCAGAAAGTGCAACGTTTACCCTATGGCATTGTCAGCCTGGCGATGGCTCCAAAAGACCGTTCTGTGCTCCATGAACGCATTGCACTGCGTTTCAGAATGATGCTGGAGAACGGTTTTCTGGAGGAAGCAACCCGGCTTTATCAGCGTGGGGACCTGAATGTTACCATGCCTTCTGTCCGTTCTGTTGGTTATCGTCAGGCCTGGTCTTACCTTGTTGGGGAACTAAGCTACGATGAGATGGTCGAAAGAGGTATTATTGCGACCCGACAACTGGCTAAAAGGCAGTTAACCTGGCTCAGAAGCTGGCCTGATATTCACTGGCTTGATACGTTTTCCAACAACCTGCCGGGTGATGCCTTGAAAGTTTTGGAGGGTGCCCTTAAATAACTTCGGTATAATTTATAGTCATGAGGTAAAGTGCATAGCCCTGAGGAATGCCGAGGGCGTTAATGCAACTTTCTTCCATAAACCGTTGGCTGTTTAGACTTATTGCTTAATAAAGTAGTACCTTAGAACCTCTAATTGTTCCGGCAGGACTGGTGGGAGTAGCTAATATTACTTATTGAGTGCGGTGTTGGGTTAGCTTAATGTGAGTCGGCATTTCATAGGCTGTACATATATTGAACAATGAGTACTGGCACAGCCGGTCCAGCGGATAGTCCTCCCCAAAGTGAAACAAGGCTATTCAAAAACCCGAGAATTAAAAGGAGTACAGAAATGTCAAAAGGGCATTCTCTACAAGACCCTTACCTGAATGTGCTGCGTAAAGAACGCGTGCCGGTTTCTATCTACCTGGTTAATGGTATTAAGCTTCAGGGGCAGATTGAGTCTTTCGATCAGTTCGTTATTCTTCTCAAGAATACGGTGAGCCAGATGGTTTACAAGCACGCCGTATCAACTGTCGTTCCCAGCCGTCCGGTTCGTTTGCCGATGCAGGGTACTGATCAGCCTGAGAATGAGTAATTCTGTTGATGCATCTTGAAGGCACCTGAGGTGCCTTCAGGTGTTTATATTTATTTTAAAAATGAGCCATGTGGCGCAGTCTTGTTTTCAGGTTGTCTGTTAGCTGGTTCTCAGCTCGTGCGGTTCGTGGCTGTTTAGGAGATCTATTTGTTTTTTGACCGCCATGAGGGTGGTGAAGCCGCGGTTCTTGTTCATCTGGAATTGAACGATGAGCGTGAGCGGGAAGACCCCCAGGAATTTATGGAGCTGGTACGCTCCGCTGGCGTTGAGTCTGCCGCATTTATTACCGCAGGCTGCAAACATCCCAATCCCCGTTTCTTTGTCGGTCCCGGCAAAGTTGAAGAAATCCGTCAGCTGGTTGTCCTGCACGATGTCGATGTTGTGCTGTTTAATCATGCCCTCTCTCCGAGCCAGGAACGTAATCTGGAAAAAGAGCTGAAATGCCGGGTTATTGATCGTACCGGACTGATTCTGGATATTTTTGCTCAGCGTGCCAGAACCTTTGAAGGTAAACTTCAGGTTGAGCTGGCTCAGTTGCAACACATGAGCACACGACTGGTTCGCGGCTGGACTCACCTTGAACGACAAAAGGGTGGTATCGGCCTGAGAGGACCGGGTGAAACCCAGCTGGAAACCGACCGTCGTCTTCTCAGGGCGCGCATCAAAAGCATTAGCCGTCGTTTGGAAAAGGTGCGCAGGCAGCGGGAGCAGGGGCGACGTTCCAGACAGCGGGCAGAGGTTCCCCAGGTATCACTGGTTGGCTATACGAACGCTGGCAAGTCGACACTGTTTAACCGCGTGACCGAGTCGGTGGTTTATGCGGCTGACCAACTGTTTGCCACCCTTGACCCAACGCTGCGGCGAATTGATTTGCCGGATATCGGGCCTGTCGTTCTTGCGGATACGGTGGGTTTCATACGTCACCTGCCTCATAAGCTGGTGGAGGCATTTCGGGCAACCCTTGAGGAAACCCGTCAGGCTGATCTGCTGCTGCATGTTATTGACAGCCATGATCCGGAGCGTCTGGAAAACATGGATCAGGTTCATTCGGTACTGAAAGAGATCAATGCGGATGAAGTGCCACAGTTGGAGGTCTATAATAAAATTGACCTGTTACAGGGGGTAGAGCCGAAAATCCAGCGCAATGATGAAGGGCGTCCTGTGCGAGTCTGGGTTTCCGCAGTGACCGGTGAGGGTGCTGATCTGCTGCAAGACGCCATCAAAGAGTTGCTTTCTGATGATATGCTGCAGGGGCAGTTAACCCTGAAGCCTGCCCAGGGACGCATCCGTGCCCGTCTTTATAAGCTTGGCGCTATTCAATCCGAAGTCTACTCCGATAGTGGTGATGTGGTTCTGGATATTCGCCTGCCAAAGTCTGACTTTGAGCGCCTTTCCAAGCAGGAAGGTCTGAGTGAGAGTTGCTTTAATTCCATGCTGTAAGCTCTTGTGGTTTGTGCGTATTGGCTCGGGTCAATACGTACGATGTCTTTTATCTTCAATATTACCTTCTCGCTGTCTCTGCTGGCTGTGTGCCAGTAACAGTATGTACTGTTTATGCGGTCAAAAAGTGTAGCCGCAGATGATAAAAAGCGTTCCTCGCTGGACAGAATATTTCATCAGGACAGATGGATGAAATTTGGGCGAAACAGCTCTGATTTGGTGTTTGTAAAGAAAATCCGTTGCGGTCTTTACCAATTCGGCTTGCGCTATTCGCTATCCAAACTCTACAATCTGGCTCAGGAACTATCTTTACCGGGTACGTCTTATTGAGTGCCTGTAAAGGCTGGTCAGGATTCCGGACGGTACGGATACATTGCATTTTTTACGCTCCTGTGTTGCAGTGAAGGGCGAAGTGGAAGTTGATGACTGCTCTGGAAATTTATCCTGCGACGTCATGTCATACCTGGGACTCTCAAGGTCTGTAGGTAACTATGGTGTGCACATCCTCTGATGGACCGGCAATGGATTTAATCGCCTGTTGTCCCCAGTAACAGGGATGCTCAAACCAAAATTCAATCTGATGCTGACTCTACGGAGACATATATGGCCTGGAACGAGCCGGGTGGAAACAACCAGGATCCATGGGGCGGTGGTAACAAAGGCGATAAGCAAGGACCACCGGACCTGGACGATGCTTTTCGCAAATTTCAGGAAAAACTGAATTCCATGTTTGGGGGAAGCCGCAAAGGCGGTGGTGGCTCCGGTGGTGGTGCTCAGGCAGGCTCCTCTTCCGGCATTTTTATTGGCATTCTGATACTCGCTGTTGCAGCCTACATCTGGAATGCGGTCTATACCGTTGATGAAAAAGAGCAGGCCGTCATCCTGCGCTTTGGTGAGTATGCAGAGACGGTTGGCCCTGGCCTGCATATGTACTTCCCTCCCATTGAAACCAAGTTTCAGGAACGGGTGACTGAACTTCGGACCTATAACCTCTTGCAGCAAATGTTGACCGAAGACGAGAACATCGTCGAGGTGGCCATGTCGGTTCAGTACAACATTGATGATATCAAGCACTATGTTCTCAACGTTGCTAAGCCGCTGGTCAGTCTGGAAGAAGCGACACAGAGTGCATTGCGTCATGTTGTCGGTGGCTCCGAGATGTACCAGGTGTTGACCGAAGGTCGTGAGGTGATGGGTATCGAAGTGCGTGATCGCCTTCAGGCTTATCTGGACAGCTACGGTACCGGCCTTAATGTTGCCAAGGTAAACATTGAGAGCGCCCATCCTCCCAAAGAAGTGCAGGCAGCGTTTGATGACGTTATCCGCGCCCGTGAAGATGAAGAACGGGCCAAGAACAAGGCCCAGGTGTATGCCAACAAGATCATTCCGGAAGCCCGTGGTCAGGCTCAGCGTATTATTGAGAGTGCCAACGGTTACCGTGATGAGGTAGTTGCCAAGGCAGAGGGTGAGGCGGATCGTTTCGTGAAACTGTTGGGTGAGTACCAACAGGCACCTGAAGTAACCCGCGAGCGTCTATATATTGAGGCGATTGAAGACGTGTTCAGTAAATCCAGCAAGGTACTGGTGGATGTTGAAGGTGGCAATAACATGATGTATCTGCCGCTGGATAAACTGACACAGTCCCATGGTAGCAGCAAAGTGCCATCCAGACAGTTATCTGCCCAGGAATTAAACGAGATTACCACCCGGGTGACAGAAGAATTGAATAAACGCGTCAATAGCTCGCGAGTCAGTGGGGGGAGGGTAAGTCGATGAGTCAGAAAGCCTTCACTGGACTGATTATTTCTCTGGTTGTTGTAATACTGGCATGGGGAAGTTTATTCGTTATCTCCGAACGGGAGAGGGCGGTGCAACTTCGTTTTGGTCAGGTAGTACGTGACAGTATCCCTCCGGGCCTGCATGTGAAAATCCCGCTGGTTGACAAGGTTAAGGTGTTTGATGGCCGTCTGCAGACTTTGGATGTGCCATCCGAGCGCTTCCTGACCCTTGAGCAGAAGGCCGTGATTGTCGATTCCTACATCAAGTGGCGCATTCACAACGTCTACGACTTCTACCGCGCAACGGCAGGCGATGTATTCCGTGCCAGTAACCTGCTTGCCCAGCGTGCTGAGTCCAGCATGCGGAACCAGTTTGGTAGCCTCACTCTGAACGAAGTGGTGTCCGGCCAGCGTGACGAGATGATGGAAGAGCTGACCACAACGCTGAATGAAGTTGCCCAGGATGAGCTGGGGGTCAGTGTTATGGATGTACGTATCAAGCGGATTGACCTGCCTCCCCAGGTCAGTGACTCGGTATTTGAGCGGATGTCATCCGAGCGTGAGAAAGAGGCCCAGGACTATCGTTCCCGTGGTCAGGAGATGGCAGAAGGTATCATGGCGAATGCCGACCGTGAGAAGCAGGTGGTTCTGGCCGATGCCTACCGTCAGTCTGAAATGATCCGCGGTGACGGGGATGCCAGGTCAGCTGAGATTTATGCCAAAGCGTATCGGCAGGATCGGGAATTCTATGCCTTCTATCGTAGCCTTCAGGCCTACAAAGAGAGCTTCGGAGAGTCCGGTAACGTCATGCTGATAGAACCAAAAGGTGATTTCTTCCGCTACTTTAATCACGATAAGCAAGGCAAATAATGAACTCTTGCTGCCAGCGCTAAAAAACCGTGGTAATATTATCAAAACCGGGCCTCGCCCGGTTTTTTCGTGTGTGGGCAAGTAGCGAAGAAAAAACTTCCACAGTAACAATAAGAGAGGCTGTTATGACCGTCGCTGATCGCTGGCTGCTCCCTGATGGAATTGAGGAAATTCTTCCCGGCAGAGCCCGTTGTGCTGAAAAGTTAAGGCGCGACATACTCGACCTGTTTGACCGCTGGGGTTACCAACTGGTGATTCCTCCCCATCTGGAATTTATCGAGTCACTGACGGCAGGTGTCGGTCATGACCTGGATCTGCAAACCTTCAAGGTAACCGATCAGCTGACCGGTAGAACCATGGGATTAAGGGCAGATACCACACCGGCGGTGGCCAGAATTGATGCCCATACCCTGAAAGTGGATGGGCCGGTAAGACTTTGTTATTCAGGCAGTGTCTTTCATACCCGCCCCGCTTCCCTCGGGGCTTCAAGGTCACCCATCCAGATCGGTGCAGAGCTGTATGGTCATTCTGGCGTGGCAAGTGACCTGGAAGTGATTTCCCTGATGCTGGAAACCCTGGCTCAGGTGGAGGCCGATTCAGTCAGTCTGGATCTTGGGCATGTGCAGATTTACCGGTTGCTGGCATCTCAGGCCGGGCTGTCCGGTGATCAGGAGCTGGCGCTTTTTGATGCCTTGCAGCGCAAGGCGATCTCTGAAGTTGAACAGCTGGTCAATCAGTGGGATATCAGCGCAGGGTCTGCCCGAATGCTGAAAAGCCTGCCCAATCTGGCCGGTGGTCCAGAAATACTGGAACGGGCCAGGGGTGAGCTGGCTGATGGTCCTGAGGGCGTTGCCACTGCTCTGGATGAACTCGGGTTGATTGCCAGAGAGATTACCAGTCTTTATCCGGGTGCTGACTTCTATTTCGACCTGGGCGAACTCAGGGGCTACAACTATCATACAGGTGTCGTTTTTGCGGCTTATCTGCCCGGTCAGGGGCAGGCAATCGCCAAAGGTGGGCGCTATGATGGGATCGGTGAAGCCTTCGGCCGATCACGCCCTGCGACCGGTTTCAGCACTGACCTCAAGACGCTTATGGAGCTTAAGGCGTTGCTGGAGCTGAAAACAGAAAGTACAGAAGACTGTACCGAAGGCAAGACCATTTTTGCGCCTGTTGATGCGGATGCTGCCCTGGTGCAGTCCCTGCGTCGGCAGGGGGAGCGGGTAGTTCGCCAGCTGCCCGGGCAAGCGACAGACGCAGCAGGTATGGGTTGCAACCATCAGCTGATCTGCCGTGACGGCGAATGGTTGGTTGAACCGTTATAAATTGCATTGAAACTAAGAGACCGATTCCATGGGTAAGACTGTTGTCGTACTTGGCACCCAGTGGGGTGATGAAGGTAAAGGCAAGATTGTCGACCTGCTGACCGAGCAGGCGGAAGCTGTTGTTCGCTTCCAGGGCGGCCATAATGCCGGACACACCCTTGTTATTAATGGTGAGAAAACCGTTCTGCACCTGATTCCTTCCGGAATCCTGCGGGAAGATGTGGTTTGTTACATCGGTAACGGTGTTGTGCTGTCTCCTGAAGCGTTGCTGAAAGAGATGAAGCAGTTGGAAGAAACCGGTATTCCTGTGCGCGAGCGCCTGAAACTCAGCCCTGCCTGTCCTCTGATTCTGCCTTACCATGTGGCGCTGGATCAGGCCCGTGAGCTGGCCCGTGGCGAAGCCAAAATCGGTACGACGGGGCGTGGTATCGGTCCTGCCTATGAAGACAAGGTAGCTCGCCGAGGTTTACGTGTTGCTGATCTGCTGCACCCTGAACGTTTTGCCAGAAAGCTGAAAGAAGTGATGGATTATCACAACTTTGCCCTGCAGCACTACTACAAGACAGAAGCCGTAGATTACCAGACCGTTCTGGATGACACGCTGGCCATGGCCAGGGAACTGATTCCGATGATTGATCGTGTTTCAGACCGTCTGCATGAGCATCATGGGCGTGGTGACCACATTCTGTTTGAAGGTGCCCAGGGTTCTCTGCTGGATATCGACCACGGCACTTACCCGTTTGTCACGTCATCCAACACCACCGCAGGTGGTACCTCTACGGGGACTGGTTTTGGTCCGCTGTACCTGGATTATGTCCTGGGTATTACCAAGGCTTACACCACCCGTGTAGGTTCAGGCCCCTTCCCGACAGAGTTGGATGACGAAAATGGCCGCCATCTGGCCAAAGTCGGTAATGAGTTTGGTGCTACGACCGGTCGTCCACGCCGTTGTGGCTGGTTTGATGCCGTAGCCCTGAGACAGGCTATTCAGATCAACTCGGTCAGTGGCCTCTGCCTGACCAAACTGGATGTACTTGACGGTCTGGAAACAATCCGCATTTGCGTGGATTACAAGAATGCTGATGGTGAGTCCATTACCACGCCTGTTGATGTTGAAGAGTACGAGTCGGTTCAGCCTGTCTATGAAGAGATGCCGGGCTGGAGTGAGTCGACATTTGGTGCGAAGAGCCTTGATGAGCTGCCTGCCAATGCGCTGGCTTATATCAAGCGTCTTGAAGAAGTCACCGGTGCACCGATTGATATTATTTCCACCGGACCGGACCGTGTAGAAACTATCGTTCTGTGTCCGCCGTTTGCCTGATCATCAGGATTGGCCTCTGTGACAAAATCGCCGGTTTATCATTGGACAAACCGGCTTTATACCTAGTACATGGTTTCAATGAGTTTGACGGGTTGTCGTGCCTCCGCACTCCGTTCGTTCTGAGCTTGTCGAAGGACCCATAGGGCCTAAAGGCGGAAACTCCGGACTCTGATAGATCGTGCCAAGCACCCTTCGACTCCGCTCAGGGTGAACGGAGATCGTACACGCCAAACTCATTGAAACCATGTACTAGGGTGATATTGTCAGTAGTTATGGTTTTGACATCAATTTTTTAAGCGCTTTCAAAGTCACCTGCAATAACTGAGTCATAACTCGGTGGTGGACTTGGGTAAAGACAATGATAATCGGGCGGGGCTTCATAAGATGTGGTCATAAATATGTCCATAATTTTATTGTTTAGTTGATCGCAGTTAAGATGTTGAAAATCAGCAGGGGATGGGTCATGCCTGTCCTGATGCCCGATAGCAAACAGTGTGAGAAATTGCTGTTTGAACAGCTCATTTTCGCTGGCCAAAAGTTGGTTGCGAAAGGTGCCAGAGTTGGCAATTTTGTCCCTTAGAGCGTTGAGTAAAATATCAAAACGCTGGTTTAATTTGCGAAAACATCCTTTGCAGTACTTGTCCATAAAAATAATCAGCAGGTTTTCAGCGGCTCCTGTGCCGATGGGTAAGCCGGGATCCAGATTCAGAGTCTGGTCTGTAAGCAGATGCTCAGTCAGGCCGAAGTTATCAAACATCAGGGTCTGGCCAATAAAATTTACGTGGATGTAAGGACTTTGTGGATGTGGATAAAAACTCTGATTATCTACTTTGCTGGATAGAGCGAACGCACCCGTTTGGTAAAAAGAGATCTCCGTGTTCACATCGACTCGATTGTGACTGGCAAGCATTTTACAGATTACTTCCCTGTTGATATTGCCAGGGTTGCTGTTGATTAATTCCTTTGGCGTAAAACGCAGATAATGGCCCCCGGTATCCCCAAGCCTGATGGTGACTTCAGGGCGAATATAAATATTATTAAGCAATATACTCACTATTTCTGGTGTCAGCTTTTCTGTAACATGATACTGGCGACGGCGTCCCCGCGCATCAAACATTCTTCTTGGGGGGATCAGAAAATTCTCACCCGCCAACGCATAATTCGGGTAGGCCCCAAACTCAAGCAATAACTCCAATGCTTCTGCCTTGCCGTTTGCCGCCGCTTTGGCCGCCGCGTCTTCCAGCCCTGTCCCAACAGAGTTACCGTTGGCTAAAGTGTGCTGGCGAACCAGGCGCCTGATCAGTGGCACATCACCGGTTGTTGCAGCCCGTAACAATGTCGCTTCACGACTCTTGAATTTCAGAGAAATCAAATTGATGGCTTGATGGCAACGGAGGGTGAGCTTCTGACGGGAAGTCCGCCGGGTTGCCCGATACGGTGGTGCATCAGTGGCATTCGGCGATTGATTGCCAATCTGGATGGGGGCAGGGCTGCTACTGTGTATCATGCTTCTGACTTCGTTGAATTTATGATGTTTCGGGATTGGCGCTTGCAAACCCCGGAGTTCCAGCAATCAATGAATCGGACTTACCTGCCAGTCAATAAGTTCCCGGTCTCAAGCAGTTTTTTCTGTTGATCTGTCCGGGGGAAGTATCATTTGCCTTCAGGGGTCCGGCTTGCTTTACACTGTCTCCACCGGTTGTTTTGGCATAACACTGAGATCAGCTATTCTTTTGTTATTCTCTCTTTTCACTTTCTCCCTTTGCATTAATAGTCTGATGCATGTACTAATACAGAATGGATTCAATGTTGACTTCTCCCCCCTCCATGGCCTTTGAAGAAAGATATCATGATTGTAGATTTTCATTTTCACCAGGCAGCCCCGGGCTGCCATACGCCCTAAAAGAGGTGCAATAAGCCCATGTCAAAAGGGTGGAAAAGCCAGGATAGTCAGGCATCTCTCGAAGCAGAGCGCTATGAAAACCCGATCCCCAGTCGTCTGTACATCATGGAATACCTTGAGCAACGCGGGGCTCCGGTCAGCCATCAGGCGTTATGTCGTGCACTGGGTATAAACGACGAAGAACAGCAGGAAGCACTGATGTTCCGCCTTAAGGCGATGATCCGCGATGGTCAGCTGCTGCAAAATCGCAAGAATGCCTTTGCCCTGATCAGTAAGCTGAATCTTATTAAAGGGGTAGTTCAGGGTAATAAAGAAGGATTTGGCTTTTTAATGCCGGATGGTGGTGGTGAAGATCTCTACCTTTCCCCCCGTGAGATGCGTCAGCTGTTTGATGGTGACCGTGCGGTTGTGCGTGAATCAGGTGTCGATCATCGTGGCCGCAGGGAAGGCCAGCTGGTTGAGGTGATTGAGAGAAATACGACACAGGTTGTCGGTCGTTACTATACCGAGTCTGGTGCGGCCTTTATGGTGCCTGAAAACCCCCGTATCAGCCGGGAGATTATTGTTCAGCCGGGCCCGCTGATGCCCACGGAGGGACAATATATTCTGCTGGAAATTACCCGGCAGCCCGGCCGTCGCAACATGCCTATGGGCATTGTTAAGGAAATTCTCGGTGGCAGAGCCGATGCCGGCATGGAGGTCGAGGTTGCTGTTCGCACCCATAATATTCCCCATGACTGGCCGGAAGCGGTGGAAAAACAGTGCAAGGGTTTTACCACTGAGGTCGCAGAGTCGGACAAAGATTGCCGGGTCGATTTACGGGCAACGCCGTTTGTCACAATTGATGGGGAAGATGCCCGTGATTTTGATGATGCGGTTTATTGTGAGTCAAAAAAAGGCGGCGGCTGGCGTCTGTTTGTTGCGATTGCCGATGTTTCCCACTATGTGAAACCGGGCTCAGCCCTGGACAAGGAAGCGTTTAACCGGGGGACTTCGGTTTACTTCCCGGGGCATGTGATTCCCATGTTGCCGGAGGTTCTGTCCAATGGTTTGTGCTCCCTGAACCCCGAAGTAGATCGACTGGCAATGGTCTGTGAAATGACCATCAGTGGCAAAGGCAAGATTTCCGGCTACAAATTCTATGAGAGTGTTATCCGCTCCCATGCCCGGCTGACGTATACCAAAGTCTGGGATATGTTGTCCCTCAGTGATGAGGGCCGGGCGCTACGGAAGCAGTACCAGCCATTAGTGCCACACCTTGAGCATCTGTACTCGCTCTACAAGACCTTGGTATCCGTACGGGCAGAGCGTGGCACGATTGATTTTGATACGGTGGAGACCCAGATTATTTTTGGTCGCCACCGCAAGATTGAGCAGATTGTGCCCAGGGAGCGTAATGACGCCCACAAGTTGATTGAAGAGTGTATGCTGTGCGCCAATGTGTGTGCGGCAAAGTTCCTGGAAAAGCACAAACTCCCGGGGCTTTATCGTGTGCACGAAGGGCCGACGCTGGAGAAGAAGCTTAACCTGAACAGCTTTATTGGCAGTTTGGGGCTGGCACTTCCCTCAGGCAAAATCACCCCCCGTGATATTCAGGCATTGTTGCTTAGGGTGAAAGATCGTCCTGATTACCATGTGATTCAGACCGTGGTTCTTCGCTCAATGAGTCAGGCAGTCTACAGTGGTGATAATCAGGGGCATTTTGGCCTGGCCTTCAAGGCTTATGCACACTTTACCTCGCCCATCCGCCGTTACCCTGACCTGCTGGTACACAGGGCGATTCGTCATATTATCCGCTCAGAGAGCCCCTCCCGGCATGTGGTTCGTGTGGGGGCCAGCCCCATACCTGAAAAGCGCATCTACCCCTATAACGCCGGCGATATTCAGGCACTGGGAGAGCACTGTTCCACCACAGAGCGACGGGCTGATCTGGCAACCCGCGATGCCATGGACTGGCTGAAGTGCGACTATATGCAGCAGCATATTGGTCAGACCTTCAGCGGTATTGTCTCTTCAGTGACCGGATTCGGGTTGTTTGTTGAGCTGAAAGATGTCTATGTCGAGGGATTGGTTCATGTGACCAGCCTGCCGGATGACTATTATATTTACGACAATGTTCATCATTGCATGCGCGGTGAGCGCACCGGTCGCCGGTTTGGTCTGGGCGATGAGTTGGAGGTGATGGTCAGTAAGGTGAATCTGGACGATAAGAAGATCGACTTTGAACTGCTGTCAGCACTTAGCAGGCCGGGAAGAAGAAAATCATCCGGTAAGTCTGGTTCGGCGAAAAAATCCCGTTCATCCGGAAGCGCGGCACTTGGCAGTCGATTCAAGTCGGCAGCGGCCAAGGAAAAACTGCTCAGAGAAGCCAGGGCTGCTGAAGAGGCGGCTAAAAAAGGGAAAGGCAGTTCATCCGCCAAGGGCTCTTCATCCGCTAAGGGCTCTGCCGAAGACGGTAAGCCATCCGGCCGTAGGACGAAAGGCAGGAAATCCGCCAAAACAACCGGTAAAAAGGGCAAGCCAACCGCTTCCGGCAAAAAGAAGACTGCCGGTAAGAAGAAAGCCAGCAGCGCCCGGAAGTCTGATTCAGCCAAAGCCTCAAAGCCGACGGGTAAACAGCCTCGTAAACGGAAGATCAGTCAATAAGCTTCGCACCACAGGTATTATCAATCATTGCTGCCTGGCTCCTTGGGTTACTCCGGGAGTCTGTCTGCTTTAACGATATGTCTTTTGAAATCAGGCCGCTTCACAGCGGCCTTTTTGTTTCCGGATTGAGAAGAGTTTTTATTTAACGATCACTTTCCGGGCAAGGAAAACACCTTAGCGGCAGAATTGGTTAAATATCTTAGTGTTCATAGGGAACTAAAACCAAATATAAATATCTATTAGCTGTAACAAACATTAATTAAAACGGAAGGTTTGATATGGACCAAATTATCGCTTCTAATCCAAAAATGGACTTTGGTTCAATAAATAAAATAAAAGATAGTACAAAATGCAAAGATTCTTCTGGCCGTTCAGGTACACGGGAATGCGTGGAAAGTTCTGACCAAAAAAATTATCTCTCCTGTGAAAAACAGTTTACTGATAATGAGATAGAAAGTATTCCATTGCAGGATCGTTTAGTAGCTGTTTCGAAAAAAACCATTAAATTTCTTTGTCAGGCTACTTTGACGCTCACTCTCCCGGTTGCTCCCTCGGCTTTAGTCGGGTTTGCTATCGGGGCTACCGGGTCTGCTGCTGTCGGGGTTGATAGTGCCGGGTTTGCTGCTTGTGCTGAGCTTGCTGCCGGGCCTGCCTTGATTGCCTTAGCTGGATTTGCTATCGGGGCCTTCTGGGGTTCTGTTCAGGGTGAAAGGGCTACCAGCGATGTTGGTACTGGTGTTGCCAAAGGTGTTGCGACAGGTGTTGCTACCAGTGTCTGTATGGGGACTGTCGGGGCTGCTAGTCTTGCTACCTCGTCTGCTATCGGGTCTACTGTCGAGGCTGTTGGTAATTATTTCTTTAAAAAAGACGATTAAAATGTTTGGCCGAGCTATTGTTACGCATACTCGGCCAGCCTCCTCGGTCGAGGTTGATGCAGAATTTAGCTAACTGGAAATGAGTCCGGTAGCGCATAGGTCATGCTTATTCTGGCCGTTTTCGTTAACATATCAGTGTTAAAACATCAGCAATAACTCCTGTCCTTCCAGTTTTGCTAAAATCCCCCTTTTTATGGCCTGTAAAGGCTTTCAAATGAGAAATCAATGAGCAATGACGTAGTATTTGGCCTGCATGCAGTGCAGAGCCTGTTTGAACGATCACCCGAAAGAATACTGGAGCTTCAGATCCAGAAAGGTCGTACGGATAAGCGAATCAATGCCCTGGTTGATCAGGCCAGAGATCAGGGCGTTTCCGTCCGATTTGTTGAACGCAGTCGTCTTGATGCCAAAGCGGAGGGTGTGCATCAGGGTATTATGGCCAGAGTCTCTGCCGCCCGGGTTTACCGGGAAGAAGACCTGGAGGATATTCTTGATGGGCTGAATGAACCACCCTTTCTCCTGATTCTGGATGGCGTTACGGACCCTCACAATCTTGGGGCCTGCCTGCGGACTGCCGATGCGGCAGGTGTACATGCGGTGATTGTGCCCAGGGATAAGTCTGCCAGTCTCAATGCTACAGCAACCAAAGTGGCCTGTGGTGCAGCAGACAATGTACCTCTGATTCAGGTGACCAACCTGGCACGGAGTATGGAATGGCTCAAGGAGCGAGGTATCTGGATGATTGGTACCGCAGGCGAGAGTTCCGGCAATATTTATCGGTCGGATTTAACCGGTCCTCTGGCTCTGGTCATGGGCGCAGAAGGTAAAGGAATGCGTCGCCTGACCAGAGACCTGTGTGATTCGCTGATTTTTATTCCAATGGCCGGTTCTGTCAGTAGCCTCAATGTGTCGGTTGCTACCGGGGTGTGTTTATTTGAGGCGGTTCGACAGCGACGATGATTGTCACCACTCTGATTTCACTGAATCTGCCCTTTGGATAAATCATCGATTCAACAAGCCAGTTCAAAAAGACTGGCTTTGGGGCATTGGCTTATTCAATGGTCGTTCTTCGGTTGTTCCATATTGACGATACGCATCTAATTGCCCAAAAAAAACGCAATAATAAAGGATTAGCCGGACTCATCTGAGGAAAAGCTATTCCCATTTGGCATTTTTGAGTAATGTTTTATCAAGATGATTTAACTTCCAGCTGTGATAACGTCCCCAAGCCATACGATCTTTATAACTGCAAAGGATCTCCGGAAGATCGTTGATTGTTGCTTCTGAGTTCAGGCTATTCTCATGAGGAGTAGAGACTTGTCTCTTCATCTCTTTGATAGAGGCATAGAAGCTTTTTTCCAAAATAAATCTTGCTTCCTCAGGGTTGATATCTTCCAGGAAATTATTATGAGTAACAATACGTGAAAGCGAGGTTTTTTTTAAATCATATTTTGGTTTTAATTTATTAAATATTGACCGTTCAATCGAATTCATTGTTTCATGATCCTTATCATTCTTTTTTTTAAGTTTTTTGCAGAAGTCATCAACAATCCAACAAGTTTGATTAAGGGAGATACCTAACAACTCAGAACTGTAAGGTGATTCTTTTAATGATGGTATAGATTGAAAAACGCAAGTATGGAATCTTCCCTTCAGGTCGTCTAATTGGAATTTTGGTTTCCCGATGGCCAAAATGTTGACAGCTCCAATATCATTACGATCATCCGTTACTACTGCATAGACATCCATGTGTTTAGATAGTATATCCCTGAAGTCTCCGTGTGTCATAAGGTGTTCTTCCGCAAAAATAAGAGGTTCTTTATCCTTGGGACGGTAAAATGTTTTAGTCAAGTGGACTGTAGGCGCACCGGATAAGGCGCTGGCAGCCTGTACAGAGCTCGATGCAGCTGCACCCTCTGTCGAAATACATGTTCTGTGAGCAATGGGATTAGTGGTTCCACTTTCCCCTTGCGACACTGTAGTATCCATTTTTTCATTCTTGTTTTCCTGTTGGGGATTATAAGTGTTTCTTGCAACATCACCGTTATTTACACCGTGCATGACTGGTAACCTCAATTTTGGAAAAACAAAGACTATCTTCATATAGTTCTTGATATTTGGCCCAATATCTGACCATTTTTCTAAAATTAAGTTTCCTTCCTCCAGGTAGCCAATGTATTTTTTTACCAATTAATAACGATGCAAAATTTTCGGAAGTCAGTACCTCTCATTGAATTCATTAAATCTTAATAGGTCTATTTTTTTTCTGTCGCAATTGTAAACTGGTAGAAAAGGTCGATAGCCTGGGCAATGCCGCTAACGGCCTGAAGGTAAAGTCGCGGCATTAGTTCGTAGCGCACCTTAACTTCAGCGATAGAGTCAAAAACACCTGCGCCATATTGCACCCGCAGGCCCGGCGCAATCGTCCCGCCAATGGTGACCCGGGTGTCATCACCGCTGCCCTGGGTGTCGAGCGTGACATCCGAGAGGCCGATTTTTTCACCAATGGAAGTCACTACGCCGCCAAACTGGCTGACACCGAAACCGATCAGCATGGATTGCACTGCCGAACTGTCACCATCTTCGAGTCCCCGCCCTCTGAGCAGATAAGACCACTGTTCCTGCTGTGGCATGGATGGGTCCGAATAGATAGAAAACTCCGGCCGGGAGGGGGCACCGCTCACCTGCATGCCTATTAATACATCGTCTTCTATGCTGTCAGGGTTGCGAATAGCGTTCACCGACAGGTACGGGCTGGATAGCGGGCCGGAGAAAATAATATGGCCCTCTTTAATCAGCAGATCCTGACCGAATTGATGATAGCGGCCGTTGGTCAGTTGAATAGAACCATTGGCAGTCATTGGTTTTTCGGGTTGCAGATCCAGCAGCAGTTGGCCGCCAAGGTCTGATTTCAGCCCATAGGCGTCGATCTTGATGTCTTTACCTAAAATCACATTCACATCCATGGAGAAGGGCGGACCGGCACGCAGCAGTGCTTTTCTGGTTCCCGGAGTGATAATCTCCACATCATCAGAGGGGTTGACGGCCTGTTTGGGCAGTTGTTTGATGTTCGCTCTTGCCCAGGGAATGGTGATGTTCCCGGTCAGGGTTTGCGCGGCTCCAATGGTCAGCCTTAAATCGGGGGAGGCTTTCAGCTGGAGGATGCCCGGCACTCTGGCTCCCAGGTTTTGCCCTGTTATATCGATGACACCGGAAGGGGGCATCTGTTGCCAGTCAAGATGACCTGACAGCTTCACTTCACCGTCGTCTATCTTCATGCTGCCACTGACTGCGCCTTTATTGCCATCCACATTCAGCTCAGTGATCAGATGGCTGACTTTGACCATTTCCTGTTTAGCGGCCAGCTGTCCTGCACGGAGTTTCAGGTTGCCAAACAGCAAGGGGTCTTTCAGGGTTCCACCCATGCGTGTGTCAGCGGATAAAATACCATCAATATGACTGATATCCGGAATCAGTGGTTGCAGAAAGTACAGGCGCATATCCTGCAGTCTGGCTTGTCCACTCAGGGTCTGGTCACTGTGCATGTTGTCGATGGCCAGATGGATGTGGGCGTCCCCCAGCTGTTTTGAGTCAAAGTCAAACTCTGCCTGCAGATCACCCTCATTCAGATTAATCACGGTGGAGAGCGTTTGATAGTTCACTGATAAAGGCTGATCTGAGTTGCTGGTGATTTCACCCGGCGTCGTCTGGATTTGGATATGAGCTATGGGCTGACCGTTATCCCATTGGATATCGCCACGGCCCGACAGTATGGCCTGCCAGTTAAGGTTGCCTGGCAGGAGTGGTTTCAGGGTTGACAGGTTAAAGTCTGATAGCCGGAAGCGTGTTGTTCCACGGTTGGCTGAAAATTGTGATGCATCAATACAGAGCCTTGCCGGTTTGGCAAGCCAGCATTGATCCGTCAGTTTCACTTCTTTGTTGGTGGCATTCAGCCCGATGGTAACAGGCTGCTCCAGAGACCAGGCATCCACCGGTGTGATTACCCTGGCACTGGCTAACTCCCCCTGCCATTTGCCATGGCTGTTACCGTGGGTACCCTGCCAGACTCCGTTAATCTGTAACTCGCCGGATACCGGCTCACCCTGAGTTTTCAGGGATATTTGATGATTCCGTTCACTGCCACTGGCATTTAGCAGCACGTTTTTCAGCTGAATATTGCCACTGTTGAGAGAGTCTGCCTTAACCGTGGTTTTACCTTCCAGTAAGGTGGCTCTGGTCAATTCGCCGTTCACTTGTAACCGGTTGATACTGGTCTGTTCAACCTCTAGGGATGGGCTATCAAAGCTGAATAAAAGCTTTGGATGTTTATCGCTCCCTGATAGCTGAACGCTGCCTTGTAACGAGCCTTTCAGCTCCGGGGTAATCCTATCCAGAGAGCTGGCATCCAGTTTGGCGCTCAGGGATAACTGTTCTGCGATTTGTCCACTGATGTTAAGGCGGTTCTCGCCAAACGCTGCATAAAAGCTGTGAATATTCACGTTGAAGGGTAAAGCGGCCATAGGCCCGACCTGGTTGTCGGATGCCAGTTTTCCGGTCAACTCAAGAGGGTTATTCAGTAATGAGCCATTGATCATCAGTTCCGGAATGCTGAGCTGCCATAAACCATCGGTCATCGTAAATTGAGTGGTTACTTTGCCGCTCAGCGTGCCGGGAAATTCCCTTAGCCATACTTCTGGCTGTAGTTTTGACAGCAGAATGTGACCTTGCCAATGAATGCCATCTTGCCAGTTAACTGTTCCGGTCAGTTCCAAGGGATTTTCGGAAAGATTGCTTTCATCATCAGGGCTAAGTGACAGTGTTTTAATATCCAGCTGCTGCAAACTGCCAGAGGCATCTAAACGCAGTTGAGTTGCTGGTTGCTCAGCCACTTTAATGGATGTGTTCAGTGAGAGCTGGTACTGATTCAGATTGCCAGTGATCCTGGCTAAGCCATTGTCGGATGAAACCCCGGAGGCACTTTCTTGCAGCGGCCATTGGAATTCATGCCATTTCAGGGCAACGCTCAGGGGGAAGTTGGGGGCAAGAGGGCCAATATTTCCTTCCAGCAATGCATTGATGGAGCCCTGTGTGGCAAGCCGCAGTTGCAGTTGGCTAAGATCGCCCGAGGCTGCCAGTGCTAGCTTATCCCCTTTCATGGCTGCCAGCTCAGGAATATTGAAGTTATCCAGAATAGTGGTATTCAGGGTCAGGCTTAATGGATAGTTTTCAGCTAGCTGTATTTCGCCGTTTAAATGAATATTGGCCTTGGTTTGTTCTGCCTTAAGTGTCAGGTTAGTGATATGAGTCGCTTGCCAGTTGAAACTCAGCGCCAGCGCTTTCAGGGTTTCATCAATATCACCCTGCTGGTAGCGGGCATTGGTTAGTGTGAAATTTTCCAGGCTGACAGGGATTGGGAGTTTTACTTCCGGCAGTGTGATGGTTGAGAGATCAATGCCTGCCGACGTTGGTTTGTTCGGCGTTAAAGCCTTTGGAGTGGACGTTGTGCTGTCTTGGTCTTTTAACACAATCTGAAGGTTATCTGCCCGAACCTCAGGGATAAACAGCTGGCTATTCTGTAGACGGGCGTCTGCGGTAAAGGTTTCCAGGGACACCGTGGTTCCTGAAAAGGTGACTTCAAAATCCTGGATATGGATCTGACTGATCAGAATATCCAGGGGAATATCGACGGTTGCATCGGTAGAGGGCGGTGCTGAAGGCACGATTTCTTCGGCTACGGGCTGAATCTCAAGGTTGCCGCCTTTAACTTCCACCAGTTGTACCGGCAGCTGCCTGGTTAACACTTTTCCAAGCTGCCACTTCAGCGTTATATCATCAGCCTGAAACTTGATCCGGCTATCTTGCCAGCGGAGATTCTGAATATGCCAGCCTGTCATCAGCTGGCCTTCCGTCAGCTCCCCATCAAGCGCCGGAAGCACATTGTTCAGTTGGTGCCAGAGCAGGGTGTTGCCAGTGTGAGTAAACAGCAGCAGTGAGATCAGGGTAAGCAGGAAGACGGCTGTGACTGATAGACACCGCTTGATCAGAGATACTTTTTTCACTGGGCGTTGGTCTGGCGCTGCCGGGGCAGACCCGGCCTGTTCAGAGTTATGGTTTGGGGCGCTGTTCATAAATCCGGCCCCATGGAAAAGTGGATTCGCCAGGGAGAGCCGGGCTCACTGATCGCAAAGGCAAAGTCCAGTTTTAACGGACCCAGGGGCGTCACCCAGCGGATGCCCGGCCCAGCCCCGGTTTGCCATTCAACCTGACCTTTTTTGTAGGAGTTGGTTGCAGTTCCGCTGTCAACAAACAAGGCGACCCGCCAGTTTTCAGCAATTTCATAGTCATATTCAATACTGGCTACCGAAAGGTACTGGCCGCCAACCAGCTGGCCGTTGCTGTCCCTTGGGGACAGGCTTTCATAGCTGTAGCCACGGACCGTCTGGTCACCACCGGTAAAGAAACGAATGGACGGCGGGATATTCTGAATGTCGTCCACCCAGATGGCACCCTGCTCAATTCGGCTGATCAATCGGTGATGCTTGAAGAACGTGGTCAGCCATTTGGCCCGGCCCCACACTTTGATAAAGTCCGCATCAGATTGCCAGGCTTGGGCAGAGGTTTCGATTTTCAGGTTGTAGAGGTGTCCGGAGCGGGGATCCGTTGGGTTACCAACCACTTTCCGGCGATCAAATGACATGCCGGGTATTAGCAACAGGTTACTGCTGTTCTGCTGCCCCTGGGTGTAGTTCTCGTAATCTACCCGGATAAAAAAGTCCTGGTCCCAGTTACCCGGCCGCTTTTTCCACTTATTAATAGAAGCGGAAACAAGCTGGCTGTCGGTATCCTGAACCGACGTTCTCTGGTAACCGCTGTCCAGGCTGTAGTATTCCAGCAGAGGGTTGCCATAGGGGATTTTATAGCGCCCACTCAGCTCCTGCCCTGTTTTGGACACTTTGATATCGCTGGTGAAACTGTGCCCTTTTTCATCCAGCCATGGGTTATCGACACTCAGGGATACCCTCGGACCTTCGTCTGTAGAGAAACCGATACCGGTCTCCAGCTCCCAGGCACTTTTGGGTATCACACTTACGAAAATCGGAACCTCACCATCAACCGCTTTGTCCTTGAGAGGGCGGACTTCAATGGATTTAAAGTAACCGGTGGCAGAAAAGTCCATGTTCAACTGGCTGAGCTGTTCGGAGCGATAGGGTTGCCCCGGCTCAAAATTGATCATGGTGTTCAGCAACTCACGGGTAGCTTCGCTCACCGGGGCGTCATAAATAACCGGTCCGAACCGGTATCGTTGGCCGGATTCCATGGTCAGGGTAATGTCAGCCCGATGTTTGGCCGGGTAGACTTTGATCTGGTGTTCACTCAGGTCTGCATCAAAATAACCACGGGTCAGGGCCAGTTTATTGAGCCCTGTTTTCAGCGACTCATATTCACCATCATTCAGGACATCGCCTGTTTTTAACCGGCTCTGCCTGATTAACCGGGTAAATGCCCGGTCTTGCCGGGCATCACCTTCCAGATTGATTTGCAGGGACTGGACAATCACTGGCTGACCCGGATTGATAGTAATGATGAGCTGACTGGCAGCTTTTTTGCTGTGAAAGTCAATGGTGGGCTGGTAATAGCCCAGGGCCATCAGGGATTTTTGCAGGGCCTCCCGGATTTCTTGCCGGTATTCATCCAGTTGTTCGGGTTTGATGGCAGGCAGGTTATTAAGGTAGAGCGTCGCATTTTGCAGTAAGGCTTTGTCGAGCCCATTGATTTTATAGGTCAGAGGTTTTGTTGCCCAGGCCGATGCAGAAAAAAACAGGATGATCAGCAGCCACAGGCCGATTCGCCGTTTCGGTGTATGGATAAGTGCTGTGCTTTCGTGATCGGCCATAATTCAATGATAGTGGGTACGCGTTCCCGGCAATAAAAACGGTAAATTGGAGCGGTCTCTGGCTATATCGACCTCCAGGAGGCTCATCGTTGAATGGATAGTGGTAAATCACCATATCGACACCGGATATTACCAGTGCGGCAGACCTTGTCTCCCCTTGCAACCAACGCAACAAATCTCTAAAATTCCCGCTCTTTGTATGCTCCGGCCAATCTGTCCGGCGTATATTTCATTCTCAGTAGAGCTTTTTTGGTCAAGAGTCGATCAAGAGGGTTGCCATTGTGAATGTAGTAACCGGTGAGCGCCTGCGCTCACACTCTCCTTGCCTTACTGCTTTATAGAATCTTTTCGACGGCTGTCGGAGATAAAAATTGCAGGAGGCTATTTAACCCGTAAGGAGCAAATAATGCGTCATTACGAAATCGTTTTCCTGGTCCACCCTGACCAGAGCGAGCAAGTACCTGCCATGGTTGAGCGCTATACTCGCGCTATCACCGAAAATGGTGGCAAGGTACACCGTCTTGAAGACTGGGGCCGTCGTCAGCTGGCTTACCCAATCAACAAGATCCACAAGGCTCACTACGTTCTGATGAACATTGAGTGTGGTAACGAAACTCTGGATGAGCTGACGGAAAACTTCCGCTACAACGACGCGGTTATCCGTAACATGGTCATTCGTCGTGATGAAGCCATCACTGAAGCTTCTATCATGCTGCAGTCTGAAGAAAAGCGTGATCGTCGCGACGATCGTCGTGAAGACCGCCGTGAAGAACGTGCCTCTGAAGAAGCCGTTGAAGACGAAGTAGAAGAGTCTGAAGAGTAAGACCTGACGCTCAGTCGCTCACGACTGCTAAGGTTCCTGCTTTAACCTGCTCTTTACCATACAAGCATAAATCCAAGGAGGCGTTGCCATGGCACGTTTTTTCCGTCGCAGAAAGTTCTGCCGTTTTACCGCTGAAGGCGTGAAAGAGATCGATTACAAAGATCTGAACACCCTGAAAGCTTATGTTTCTGAAACCGGTAAGATCGTTCCTAGCCGTATCACCGGTACCAAGGCTCGTTACCAGCGTCAGCTGGCAACAGCGATCAAGCGCGCTCGTTACGTGGCCCTGCTGCCATACACCGATCGTCACTGATTTATTCACAGGGTATAGCTGATGCGTGGACTGGCGGAACTGGTAATGCGTGGCCCGAAACAGGCAATGATCCTGGCCACTGTGTTTGCCTGTATTCCCATGCTGTTCTGGGTGAGTGCAGCCATTATTTCACTGGTAGTACTACGTCGTGGTACCAGTGAAGGGCTGAAAATACTCACGTGGGCTGTGCTGCCGGGTATTGCCTGGGCAGCCATGGGACAGTTCTCCACGATCATCGGTTTGACAACCATCGTGGCTTTGGCCCTGGTATTACGCCAAACGGTTTCCTGGCAAAAAACACTACTGGCGCTGCTGCCAGCCGGAGCTTTCATCGCTCTGGTCATGGCGCAGCTGGCTCCACAGCAAATCGCCCTGATCAGCGAACTGGTCATGACACTGGTTCGTGACTACGTTCAGCAGGCAGGGCAGAGTACGGACGACTTAGTAGCGGGCATTGGGCCGTTGGTAGAATACGGGGTTATCGGTGTGATCACCTGGTTTAACCTGGTGATCTGCATCCTTGGGTTGGTGCTGGCCAGATCCTGGCAGGCACAGCTTTTTAACCCGGGTGGATTCCGTGAAGAGTTTCACCAGATCCGCCTGCCGTTCCCGGTAGCCATGGGGCTTCTGGCATTTACCCTGGTGGGAGCAACCGTTGTTCCTTACATGCTGGTGCTGGTTCCTGCAGCAACGCTGCCATTGCTGGTGGCGGGGCTTGCCATGATCCACGGGCTGGTGAGGATGCGACAACTGGGAAGCTTCTGGCTGGTAGGGTTTTACATCCTGTTGATTTTTGTCACGCAACTGGCGTACCCGGTCATTGTTTTAACTGCATGTCTGGACAGTCTTTTTGATTTTCGCGCCCGCGCGAATAACCGACTGCATCAGGGATGACAGGTACTAGATAGAGGCTAGCGAAATGGAAGTAATCCTGCTCGAAAAAATTGCCAAGCTTGGTAAGCTGGGCGACAAGGTCACCGTTAAAAACGGTTATGGCCGTAACTTTCTGATTCCTTTTGGCAAGGCCCTGCCTGCCACTGAAGCGAATCTGGCGACTTTCGAAGCCCGTCGTGCCGAGCTTGAGAGCGCGGCTAACGAACAACTGAGCGGTGCTCAGAAGCGCGCTGCAGAAATGGCTGAAATCGAACTGACCCTGACCGCCAAAGCAGGCGACGAAGGCAAACTGTTCGGTTCTATCGGTCCTCGTGACCTGGCGGAAGCCATCACTTCTGCCGGTGTTGCGGTTGCCAAGAGCGAAATCCGTCTGCCAGAAGGCCCAATCCGTGCCGTTGGTGAGTACGACGTTGGTATCCAGCTGCATTCTGATGTTGCTGCAACTATCAAGGTGTTTATCGAAGCTGAATAATCAGTTCGGTTAACAGATAGATTAAAAACCGGAACTCTAACGGGGCTCCGGTTTTTTTTAACCCGGCTTATGGCAATTCATCGGTTTTTTTCCCTTTCTACAAAGAGAAGGGCTGTCCTGAGATTAACCATCGAGCGTTGCAATAAGTTGCTCAAAAAATTCTGGACAGTGAGTCCTTATCTCTTTCACGTCAAGTGCTGCTAATGTTAACGGATGGATGGGGTTTTTATTAACCCATTTAAACAGCAGGTCATGCTCAAAATAGACGGTCTGTGGCCCACCCTGGTTCTGCTTTTTGTCGATTGCTGCCGGCCATGAAATTAAATTTCCGCCAATGGGGCAACGATAGGCTGATGACTCGTTATCTCCCGACTCACTCAGAAGGTCTTTTGCCAACGTCAATTGCCCGGACCACTCAACAAGTTCTTTAACCCTTTGTGGTGATGGGGATTCTCCGGCTGCCAGAAGGAAACTGATGAGATTCCAGCCAGGATCACAGGATACAGGAATGTGATCAAATTCTCTCCTGGGCAAGCCGATTTTGCAGGCAATCGGAAAGATCCATCCAATTCCATCGTCTGTGTCGGGGATCTGGCTGAATGCTGAAATATAAGCCATTCCCTGCTGGATGTTGCTAACGGTCTGCTCAGGCAGACAACTCAGGAACTCATCGGTTTGTTGTTGCGGGAAATAGGCCAGCGCTTCCTTGTCATTCAGCCATTGCAGCGCCTGATAAAGATGACCCGTTTCAAGACCCCGTTCGGTTTCAGTCAGTTTCTTAGACAGGCGATAAGCCAGAAGCTGTGGTTTGTCTCCGGTACACGTTTGTAATGCCTTTAGCTCATCAAATCCAAGCCCTGTACACATACCAATTCTATGCACGTTATGGCTCAGCAGTAGATTACCCAGGAAATCCATGGTTAAGGGTATTGAGCCTGGTTTTCGGGGGATTTCATCTTGCTGGCCAAGTACTAACGGCGGTAATGGTGTGCCGGTGATGGATTGTAACTGCGGAAACGTACTCATATTGCACACGCTGTTCACCAATGATGCCGAACAAGTCTGATTCAAAGCGTACAGGAGATTTTCGGGAGTGAGCCTTCCCAACGTATTGGCTGCATAGAAAATGTCATAAATCATTTTTTGTAAAACTTTTGCATGCTCCCCGGAAACAATCAACTTTCTTTTATGGTTGGGTAGACCCAGCATTTTTGCCAGAGGTTCTGCCTCAAAATCCGGATTCTGAATCAGCATGTCGGCCAGTTCTAACAATTGTGATCGCGTAAATACCGGGCTTGCCTGTTCAGAATCACCAGCGGTCATGTTACTCAATAACCGGTTGGCTACTCTGAACTCCATCACCTCCGGTTTATTAAGAATGCGGACAACGTCAGTAATGGATAAACCGCCTTTGCTATTTCCACGGTTTTTCTGGTAAATCAGTTCCAGAAAAATCACTCTTTTAAGAGTATCAGGAAAAAACTTGATTTTTTTCTGCATCGTCATCAACAGGGGGTGTTTAAGTAGTTCGGAATAACCACAGACCTGTGCCAGATATTCCGGGAGGATTTGCATTTGATTACAAAAAACGGAAACCAAATCCCGTATACTTAACAACCGATCAGGCTCGCCGTTATTTTCTGATAACCTCCTTTTGGATTGGTATTGTGGAAGCTGATGATAATCCAGGCCCAGTTTGGGACAAACTTTCGTCTCGACTGACCAGCAACTGCCACTTTCACAAATAACCGCACACAAATTGGCGAAGGTCAGCAGTTGCTGTTCGTCTGCCCGCCATAACAGCTCTGCGACATAGACATTCCATTCTCCGACCAGTAGTGGCAATAATGCTTCCCGGTCAGCGTCAGGCAGATCTAATCTGGCGGCAAGAGAATAACGTTGTGCTTTATCCAAGTGCTTATTAACGATCAGGTAAGCATCTCTGGGTGAAATCCTGTCGTACCACGACCGATTGTCATTGTTATAGCAATCAGGCTCCGCCAGGGAGAGAGATCCGCAGTCAAAAAAGCTTTTTGCTCTGGTGACAATTTCCTGTTTTTTATTGAAAACGTATTGATGCGGGAAAATGAATCGACATAAGGCGTATGTGTTATTTCTATATTCTTCACACAGTGCCATATCCATAAGTTCGCTGACCCCCTGAACCAACCTTTCTGGTAGCAAAAGGTTTGATGTTTCAGCGCAGGTGAGTAATTCGCACAACTTGCTCTCGGGGTTGCTCAATGCAAGGTTTGTATCGATGCTTTTTATCATGTCATAGGGAACCTCCAGTACTAACCCGAGCCCTTGCCACTGTTGTGCGTCTATACCAGCATCTTTCAGACATTTCAGGGCATTTTTGACGGCGTCTGTCATCGGTACCCGGCTACCGTCTGTGGGTGTTTGTGAAATATTTCTTGATGTAACTGACGATGTGGTGGCGTGTGGATGCAGAGCTGAAGTACCTTGCGGTATCTGTGGGACTGTTATCTCAGAGAGCAGCCTGACAGGGCATTCTTGATGGGATGGTATGGTACTGTCTGATTCAGGCGAACGGGCCTCTCGGGGTGTCAGGATTGGAGCATGTGAACGAGTTGGAAAATTATTCATGGGAACATTGCTTTCCGTTGGCCTGATTTTTTGTTGGACTCGTTAATTGAATAAAAATTCCAGATAATCCCTTTGTTAAATAGATAGCCATTGATTTTTATGCTGTTTCCAGTTCGAGGCTGAACGCTGTGCCGTTTTATTGTACTGGTGAATGAAAATCGTTATTCCTTCTGAAGGTCGGAATCAGGTATCCTGACATGCCACTACTCTTTTCCGCAGCACGTTAATATGCTGGATGTCAGTCCTCGCGAACTGTCGCTTCCCCTTGATGAAGCGACAGTTGCCATTAAAACACCTCCCCACTCCATTGAAGCGGAGCAGTCCGTTCTGGGTGGTCTGATGCTGGATAACCAGGCCAGGGGCCGGGTGGCTGATAAGCTGACGTCGGATGGTTTCGGATCGCGGTTCATCCCTGCGGGCGCAGGGAACACGGTTGGCCTCTGCATTAGGCGTTGATAAATCCCGGTTCATCCCTGCGGGCGCAAGGAACACTGGGTTAATCGCAACCTGATGAGTTCGTCTGACGGTTCATCCTTGCGGGCGCAGGGAACACCTTCATATTCAGAACTGTGAAATCTAATTTCTCGGTTCATCCCTGCAGGCGCAGGGAACACGTGGCGTCAGATTTTGAGAGTCGTCATCTTTCTCGGTTCATCCCTGCAGGCGCAGGGAACACGCCAGGGGTGGGTACCTCACCAAGGAGACGGTCGGTTCATCCCTGCAGGCGCAGGGAACACTCCGCGCCCCTGGCCTGCTGCCAGGCTTTTTTCGGTTCATCCCTGCAGGCGCAGGGAACACCCGGCTGTCTTTTACCAGCCGAGTGCTTTTGTCGGTTCATCCCTGCAGGCGCAGGGAACACTCGTATTATTCTTTTCCTGATGCTTTTTGGGCCGGTTCATCCCTGCAGGCGCAGGGAACACCGGCATTCGTCGGGGGCAGCTGGTGGTGAGGCCGGTTCATCCCTGCAGGCGCAGGGAACACACCCGTGCCGTCAATCTGTTGCAGCGTGAGGGCGGTTCATCCCTGCAGGCGCAGGGAACACTGATCGTTTGGCCCGGTTAAAGTCCTTCACCACGGTTCATCCCTGCAGGCGCAGGGAACACAAGGAAGCATTGACCCGAAAGCCCTCAACCATCGGTTCATCCCTGCAGGCGCAGGGAACACCTGGATACAGAACACCTGTCTACTCTTCCCATCGGTTCATCCCTGCAGGCGCAGGGAACACGGCGGCGCGGATGTTGAGGGCCCGTTGGGTTTCGGTTCATCCCTGCAGGCGCAGGGAACACACCCATACCGATTTACGTCCACAGTTGGGACACGGTTCATCCCTGCAGGCGCAGGGAACACTTCGGATGACGTTCGGGAAAGAGAAGGACTTGCGGTTCATCCCTGCAGGCGCAGGGAACACATTCAGTTCAAGCCAAGGCCGCTACAGACTCACGGTTCATCCCTGCAGGCGCAGGGAACACGCCGAACTTAATCAGATCAGCGATAACCTTTTGCGGTTCATCCCTGCAGGCGCAGGGAACACGCATTGTTATCCCTATGCTGCTAAAAAATCTCGCGGTTCATCCCTGCAGGCGCAGGGAACACACCGAAGAGCAGGACTACTTCTTTGATGTCACCGGTTCATCCCTGCAGGCGCAGGGAACACGCTGATCTACATCAGAGGGGAGTCGTGTATCTGCGGTTCATCCCTGCAGGCGCAGGGAACACGACGACGATGCGGTAATGGAGCGTATTGTTCACGGTTCATCCCTGCAGGCGCAGGGAACACTGTCACGCTGGCCTTTCAAGTTAACCTGACTGCGGTTCATCCCTGCAGGCGCAGGGAACACTTGATGGTGCTGAACCGCTCCGCCACTTCCGGCGGTTCATCCCTGCAGGCGCAGGGAACACTGCATATTTGAATTGCCATTCTACAAGCTTTCCGGTTCATCCCTGCAGGCGCAGGGAACACACACAGCGGTATCGAGCGGTACCATCGGATTTCGGTTCATCCCTGCAGGCGCAGGGAACACCGATTCAGCGGGATAACTGCCAGCGCCCTGAACGGTTCATCCCTGCAGGCGCAGGGAACACCTGCATTATTTATCCCGGGCTTTTTTGCTTTTCGGTTCATCCCTGCAGGCGCAGGGAACACCGGTACTCATCGTCATCCATGCCCAGCTGGCTCGGTTCATCCCTGCAGGCGCAGGGAACACCGCAAGGCCGTAGCGTCGCTCAGCTCTGGCAACGGTTCATCCCTGCAGGCGCAGGGAACACATATCGCCACGCAGCAGGGCACCGGCATTGAACGGTTCATCCCTGCAGGCGCAGGGAACACACTCTGGAATTCATAGACGCCTGTGACTATTCCGGTTCATCCCTGCAGGCGCAGGGAACACAACCGGTTAGCCAGGTAGCTGGCGGTAAAGCTCGGTTCATCCCTGCAGGCGCAGGGAACACGGCGGTGTTACCGTCCGGCAGTTTCGGGATGCCGGTTCATCCCTGCAGGCGCAGGGAACACGACTGCGCCGTCTATTTTGTTTTCGGCGGTCGCGGTTCATCCCTGCAGGCGCAGGGAACACCCGGCCAGATTCAGGCAGGCCCTTCTCAGGTCCGGTTCATCCCTGCAGGCGCAGGGAACACTTGTCGCCGGGGAAGTCTACAAACGGGTTAACCGGTTCATCCCTGCAGGCGCAGGGAACACAAAACCGAGGGCGCTTTCTGCTCCGAGCAGGGCGGTTCATCCCTGCAGGCGCAGGGAACACGCGGGTTCTGAAGGCCATGGGTTACGACCTCCCGGTTCATCCCTGCAGGCGCAGGGAACACTGGAATTTCCCGGCGCAAAGTGGCAGATAAAACGGTTCATCCCTGCAGGCGCAGGGAACACATTCACTGATGCGACTCGGCGCGATCTGGGCGCGGTTCATCCCTGCAGGCGCAGGGAACACTTTGTCCAACTCTGGCGTGTTTTCGTAGTATTCGGTTCATCCCTGCAGGCGCAGGGAACACATTTGAACGAGAGCTATCAGCTGTTTGCCTGACGGTTCATCCCTGCAGGCGCAGGGAACACTTCGACTCATGGGGCACCACCCACCCAGACCGCGGTTCATCCCTGCAGGCGCAGGGAACACCACTTCCGGATTTTTGTGGGCTGGTGTTATGACGGTTCATCCCTGCAGGCGCAGGGAACACTGCAGCACCCCCGATCTTGAGCGAGCGATACACGGTTCATCCCTGCAGGCGCAGGGAACACCGGATCAGGGCGTCCAGTTGCTCCTTGATGGCCGGTTCATCCCTGCAGGCGCAGGGAACACGGTTATGAACTCAATGAAATCGGTAAACAATCCGGTTCATCCCTGCAGGCGCAGGGAACACGTGGTTTTGTCTACATCTACAGTAGTCTCCTGCGGTTCATCCCTGCAGGCGCAGGGAACACGCATAGATATCCAGCCGGAAATCCTCAGTAACCGGTTCATCCCTGCAGGCGCAGGGAACACTGGCTCTTCCTTGACATGGCGACGCCAGCTGTCGGTTCATCCCTGCAGGCGCAGGGAACACCAACTGGGCATCCATTAACCGTTCAGCCTTGGCGGTTCATCCCTGCAGGCGCAGGGAACACACGCCCGGAGTATTGCAGATATACGCTCATTGCGGTTCATCCCTGCAGGCGCAGGGAACACTTGGTATGCGTCATTCTCTACACAGCTTCACTCGGTTCATCCCTGCAGGCGCAGGGAACACATCATCTGGTCATTGAGTTCCGCTACCTGATACGGTTCATCCCTGCAGGCGCAGGGAACACCGAAAACACACTCATAAAATCAAACCTTCCAGCGGTTCATCCCTGCAGGCGCAGGGAACACAGACCAGCCAGGTTGGAGCAGCCTATAGAGACCGGTTCATCCCTGCAGGCGCAGGGAACACGTATCAATGGAAGAGGCGAAAAAAATATTTCCCGGTTCATCCCTGCAGGCGCAGGGAACACTACCGTTGTAAACGCCATCGACGGCCTTCGCGCGGTTCATCCCTGCAGGCGCAGGGAACACAATGAAAAACTCAATAAAAACAATGACATTAGCGGTTCATCCCTGCAGGCGCAGGGAACACAAAAAGGCAGGAGTCAGGAACGCCACCACAAACGGTTCATCCCTGCAGGCGCAGGGAACACACCACAATCAGCATCAATTCCCTTTCTGTAAACGGTTCATCCCTGCAGGCGCAGGGAACACGCCAGTGCAACCACCAGTACCGGAGCGATGAACGGTTCATCCCTGCAGGCGCAGGGAACACAAAAAGAAGGGATTCAGGAGAGCAACGATAAACGGTTCATCCCTGCAGGCGCAGGGAACACAAACACCGACTACAGAAAGCAGATAATTATTTCGGTTCATCCCTGCAGGCGCAGGGAACACAGATCGGCCACCGTTTTATAACTGTGAATCGGCGGTTCATCCCTGCAGGCGCAGGGAACACTTTTCTCGCCTTTTTCTCCGCCTTCCCGCTGCCCGGTTCATCCCTGCAGGCGCAGGGAACACGAGCTGTTGCAGGCCATGAAGAGTGGCGAAACCGGTTCATCCCTGCAGGCGCAGGGAACACGCCTTGACCGGCAATCCCGATGCCACACAAAACGGTTCATCCCTGCAGGCGCAGGGAACACCACAGATGAATACGCCTTAATTCCTCTAATACCGGTTCATCCCTGCAGGCGCAGGGAACACGTATTCCACGGCCTGATTTTTTGATCTGCTCTCGGTTCATCCCTGCAGGCGCAGGGAACACGGTGATGTTCTGGATAAGAACAACGTGCTCGACGGTTCATCCCTGCAGGCGCAGGGAACACCCACGGCAATGACACAATATTGCCCTGCCTGTCGGTTCATCCCTGCAGGCGCAGGGAACACCTTGGTAACCGCTTGAAGGTGTTTTAAACGATCGGTTCATCCCTGCAGGCGCAGGGAACACTGCTGCCACATCTCCCGCCAGTCAAACGTGGGCGGTTCATCCCTGCAGGCGCAGGGAACACCCCCGGTTAGTTTTTCATGCTGCTTTCTCAAACGGTTCATCCCTGCAGGCGCAGGGAACACCGGTGATAGTCACACCAGCAGCGTAAAGCATTCGGTTCATCCCTGCAGGCGCAGGGAACACCCAATACCCAGAACCTGTCTCAACTCCCTGCCCGGTTCATCCCTGCAGGCGCAGGGAACACAGCAGCCACAAACGACGCTGTTCTTCCGTGGCCGGTTCATCCCTGCAGGCGCAGGGAACACCATTGTTTTTTGTTCATTAGCTGCCTGCTCCGCGGTTCATCCCTGCAGGCGCAGGGAACACCCGGAAGCGGAGTTTTTAGCGTGGCAGAAACACGGTTCATCCCTGCAGGCGCAGGGAACACACCGACAAACTCAATATTGATTTTGACGGTGCCGGTTCATCCCTGCAGGCGCAGGGAACACACCGACAAACTCAATATTGATTTTGACGGTGCCGGTTCATCCCTGCAGGCGCAGGGAACACGAATTGACGCTATGCCGTTCTCCATATCAATCCGGTTCATCCCTGCAGGCGCAGGGAACACGAGCCGGTACTATTACTCACTGTGTAAGTCACCGGTTCATCCCTGCAGGCGCAGGGAACACTACCTTTTCAGAGTTGAAGGTATGCTCCAGTGCGGTTCATCCCTGCAGGCGCAGGGAACACGTGGCGGCCAAGACTGATCTGACGGCTGCCGACGGTTCATCCCTGCAGGCGCAGGGAACACTTTCACATAGGTTTTCACAGCCTCACGGCAAGCGGTTCATCCCTGCAGGCGCAGGGAACACACAACTGTCCCGGAACCACTACTGTTTGAGAACGGTTCATCCCTGCAGGCGCAGGGAACACCCGACTTGTCCAGCCGGTCATATTCAAACTGGCGGTTCATCCCAGCAGGCGCAGGGAACACGGCCTGAATATCGCCCCGCACATCGTTATGGACGGTTCATCCCTGCAGGCGCAGGGAACACACTATTGCGGTACTCTTGGGTACACCTCGGTACGGTTCATCCCTGCAGGCGCAGGGAACACGCTGTTGCTGTTGTATTCAATCCGGGCGCCGTCGGTTCATCCCTGCAGGCGCAGGGAACACAGGAACAGCTCATCGGTATCCATCAGGGAGGCCGGTTCATCCCTGCAGGCGCAGGGAACACCCTCATCCCCCTGATCTCAAACTAGAGTTCTCCGGTTCATCCCTGCAGGCGCAGGGAACACTGATTGTTGCCTTTGAAAGCGTCGTATATGCGCGGTTCATCCCTGCAGGCGCAGGGAACACTGTTTTACTGCCTGTTTATCCTTCCTTGCATCCGGTTCATCCCTGCAGGCGCAGGGAACACTGGGCTCCAGTGTTCCGCTCTGCAAGCAATATCGGTTCATCCCTGCAGGCGCAGGGAACACTTTCATAAACAGCTATTTCATTCTCACCTACGCGGTTCATCCCTGCAGGCGCAGGGAACACATTATTCGCGTCGGCGCTTTTTGCCGCCGTATCGGTTCATCCCTGCAGGCGCAGGGAACACAGCTATTTAGATCACTAACAAACACAGAGATACGGTTCATCCCTGCAGGCGCAGGGAACACCAGTTTTTCGGAGAGCTGTTTACGCTCATTATCGGTTCATCCCTGCAGGCGCAGGGAACACGTGGTAACTGGCTGAGGTCAATCACCGTAAAACGGTTCATCCCTGCAGGCGCAGGGAACACAATCTACTGATCGATTCCAGATCGTACACCGACGGTTCATCCCTGCAGGCGCAGGGAACACCTATAACTAGGCCACCGAGTAGCTGTTGTAGGCGGTTCATCCCTGCAGGCGCAGGGAACACGTCCACCCGGTCATCCGGTTAAAAACATCCGCCGGTTCATCCCTGCAGGCGCAGGGAACACGATGGCATTGACTCCTGTGCGGCCTGATCGTGCGGTTCATCCCTGCAGGCGCAGGGAACACAACAGCAGAAGAAAAATTAAAATGGTTTGAAACGGTTCATCCCTGCAGGCGCAGGGAACACAACAGGGGTATTCCTGCCTGAATTTGTCCAGGCGGTTCATCCCTGCAGGCGCAGGGAACACTCTAAAAAAATACACCACTAAATCAAAAGGTTGCAAGACCTAAAATTTCCACCAGCAAATTCATCCAAAATTCGCTGTAAATATTCCATTGTTAAAGAACAGATTGATTATTCTTCCGATTGAAAAAGAACCAGCCTTAAACCATCTTCTTCGATTGGTATTCTCCTGTTTGTGCCGTAGGTTTGAAAATCAAATCCGGATTCTGTGTTGGTTGCCCAGGCCATAGCCACGTTGCCTTCCTCAGCAAGCGCATTTATCTGTTCCCAAATCATTTCCCTGATTCTTATGGACACATCTCCAACGTACACACCGGCGCGAATCTCCAGCAGCCAGACCGCCAATCTCCCCCTTAATCTTGGTGGTACATTTTCAGTCACCACAACCAACATACTCATTTCAGCTGCTCCTGTGACCTGTATCACCTATCGAAACAGGCTCAGGAATCGCCGGTGGTTGTGCATCTTCCGGTGGCGGAGGTGGCGTAATTTCTCCCGCTGCCAGAATCTCTTCAATGGTAGGAATGATTTTTTTCAGCAGCCGTGTTTTACGAAAACTGTCACGACAGGCAATACGTACATCCCTGTCCGGACTATGGGTACCTTTGGCAGCAATCTGAAACGCCACCGGCACCACTGTTTCGAATTTGAACAGATCAGCAATGTCATACACAAACGCTTTGGGCTTACCGGAATGAATAAAACCGATAGCAGGCGCATATCCTGCCGCCAACACCGCTGCCTCAGTAACACCGTAGAGACAGGCTGTGGCGGCACTTAAACATTGGTTGATGCTGTCTCCTGACTCCCAGTCCTTTGGGTCATAACTTCGCCCCTTCCATTGCACACCATATTGTTTTGCCATCAGCTGATACGTTTTTCTGACCCTGGCACCCTCAAGGCCTCGCAACTGATCAACTGAGCGACGGGAAGGGGCTGGCTCACCAAAACGAAATTCGAACATCTTGCGCACGACTTTCAGTCTCAGTTCTTCATCCAGAGCCAGTTTTGCCTGATAAAGCAATTTATCTGACCTTGCACCACCCGGCTGACCGGCAGAGTAAAGCCGAACACCGGATTCTCCAGTCCAAATCAATAGCGTCCCGGTCATTGCCGCCAGTTTGACGGCAGCATGGGATACCCGTGTACCCGGTTCGAGCATAATACAGACGACAGATCCCACAGGAATATGCTTTCTGTCACCTTTGACTTCATCAACCACAACGAAGGCCCCATCACGAACATCAATACGACCTTTGCTGACAAACACCATGGACACCCGGTCTTTGATCGGGATGGGTTTTAGTGGGATAAACGACATCCAACCTCCTTGTCATTGTTATATTTCAGGCTTAACCAGTAGCCAGACTTAACAGCCCCATGCCAAAGGATTTGGCTGGCCCTATACCTTCAGCTACAACTATCTGGAATGCAGCCGGATCATTCACCAGCAATACCCCCTCAAACAACACCGGCTGCACCTTGCCACTGCGTTTCTCCCTTGCCTTACGGAAGTAAAGTGGATTTTCTTGCACTATATTCACTGCCTGTAAACGGGCTCCTGCTTGCCTGAGTTTACTGTCCAGCCATTGCTGCTGCTCTTCTTCCCTGATTAAAGGTACTCTAACAGAACGGATATGCGTTCTACCGTTACGAGTTACCGTACCTTTACGCTCATCCTTAATCGCCTTGACCGGATTACACCGTAGTCGGAATCGCAGTTGCTGACCTTCCTGAAATTGATAATTAATAGCTTTGGCTGCCAGGCAACGAACGTGCTCACCACTTCCAGTCGGTTTTAGGTGTGACTGCATTAATACCTGAGCACCAAACGCACGACTCAGGCTTTCTACACGAAACAGAAAGGAGCGGTTATCATCCGGTCGATCAGGAAATAATTGCCATAAAGCCCGGTGCAATTCGTAAGCATTGTTACTCTTTGCAGGAGCAATATGCACTTTAGCCAGATACATCACATCCCTCCTCTGTTGTCAGCACCTGCACATGGACTCTCCTGTTAGCAAACTGCCTTGGTTGTTCAGGGATGGGTATATCCCTGAGCTGCAGTTGGTGGTTGCCTGATGCTTCTTCGTTGTAGACCGTACCTGCTACAGGTTTAATTTTTATCAGTGCGGCCAGCGCATCTTCGGCTTCAATCATATCTTCAAACAAGGGGCGAACCAGCGGACAGCTGCGTCGGCCCAGTACCGGAGTAAAAACAGGTTTGCATATAGCCTGCTGTAATTGATGCAGAGAGATACTGGCTTCTGCCAAATTCCAGATGGCAATAGTGTATTTGGCATCTTGCCAGTACTCGCGCCAGGTCTGAATGGTCTCATGGCTTTTCAGGCCCTGATAATCCACCCGTGCATCCTTCACGGTGTGGTAGTCCGTCATTTTTATCGGCCCGTGTTTGCCCTGATCAACACGTACTGCAAAGCCGACACTTGTCGCCAGTTGACGTTGCCTTTCACAGTCCGCACGGTCAATACCAAGACAGGCTCCCAGAAGCCCCAACAAGGCACTGCGCCCCGGAAAAGCCTCCGACGGTCGTAACCCTTCAAAGCTGTGTTTACCCCAGCTTTGCAAGGGACCTTCCAGTTTCAGAATCAAATGCTGTCGCATTATCAACCCTCACCATTGTTTTGAACCCACTGTTTCAGTGCAGGTAAGGACTCAACAGCATTAATACCTTGAGGTAGTTCAACATCCTCAAGCACCCATTCGGCACAGCATTCATCCAGACCAAACCCTACTGACAGTTTTTGCCAATGGTCATGGAGTTCCTTTATTGAGGGACGGCGAAAGCCATTGCCGGTTTCCTTCACAGGGCTTTCAAAAGCATTGGCCAGGGACAGAGGCTGGTCAGAAAAACTAACCAGTGCCAGATCAGCCAGGTTATGGGCAGCAAAACTTTGTTGTTTGGCAGAAGGCACTTCGGTGGCAAGCATATGTAATACATGTGCAGCGATTTCCAGCGCCTGTTCACGGGGAGCATCACCCAGATTTTTTTGTAACTGCTGAAGGTTCAGGCTGGCATAACGGTAAAAAACGCCAGAAGAAAATTCCTGAGTATCCAGATGGCCCGATCCCATTTCCTGCAAATCATCCACAGCAGTGAACCAGTCGATATCGGCATCAACAGCGTGGGTGGTGATGGAATGGGCCACTGCAAGGGCACCATCAACATTGGTCATTAAACCCGATGTTGCCATTCGCCCCGACAACGCAATATCTGTTGCACGTCCACAAGCTTTTACCATTATTTCAGTGCGCTCTTTTAGCTCTCGTTTTACTATTTTTGCCAAGATAATATCTTTAACTTGATCATCAGATAATCTCGGTTTCTTTGCCGTTGCCTTTCGTTTACCCTCTTTCTCTATGGCTTTTACCAGTGACGCATGATCCTTTTCATTTAAATCAGACTCATAGATTTCCTGAACAAGCTCACAAAATGTTTTAAACTCTGAGATAGACCAAGGGGCTACTGCTGTTTTCTTTTGTGTTATTTCCTCGTCCGATTCCATATCATCATCTGAGTCATCTATCACTTTACTGGAAAAAAGCTCTACACTCTTAGCAATCCATTTTTCATCAATTTTAGGGGCCAACTGAGTTAATTTTTTCGCCAATAACTCCAGTTGCCTGGTACGAATTGATACTTCAGGAAAATGCTCCTGATAATACTCACTGGTGCGCATTGCACGCTTAAGACTCTGGCTAGAAACGCGCACACGGCGTTTACCACCGAAAATAGCCGACTTCTGCATATTCATGTCATCCCGGTTAAGGCAGGATGGGCTGTGAGAAATCAGGATATGAAAGTTTATAAAATTCTTATTCATAAGACTGCCCTTTTAAATGTTGTGAAAAAAATGGTTCAGTGCGACTCTTTCTGATGCAGAAAGAAATTTTCCAGCAATTTTTGCTTTTGTTCCGGCTTATCCCAGCGCAATAGCAGCCAGGCTGTTTGAGAAAAGTCGACTATTGGGTTCACTTGTTGCAATAAACGCCGCAACTGAATCAGATCATTCGGTTCCTGTGAGCGAATCACCATGAACAGGCGTTTTTCCCTGACACCAGCCTCAGCCAGAGCTTTACCCAATGAATCGCCACCGTCCCGATGCTTCAGGTGTGGCAAACAGTAAACCAATCTCCGGATATTCTTGTGACTGCCATAACCTCGTGTTAAACGATAAAAGGCGGGGATTTCAATAAGGTCATCGGGTGCTGCAACCCTGCGCAACTCGGCTTTGAAGCCAGTACCCAAATCATCATAGCGATTCCACAGCCGGATGAAATCCTGAGACTTTTCATTATAAGATTGCATTTAATTCTCCTCTGTAACCACAGGCTGAAGGTCAGCGAGCGATTTATTCAGGCTGCGCCGAGCCAATGCCAGTGCTTTGAGCATTTTGGGTTCCTGCCGGTAGGGTTGTGTGAGCTGATCAAAAAGTGCCTGTATGGTTTGCTTTAGTTGAAAGCGCAGGCGATCCATAGCAGGTAGTGGCTCACTGAAATCGATATCAGCAAATATGTCCCGAATCCACTGTTCGGTTTGCTGGAAATAGAGGTCATCCCCAGACTGACAGAGATTGACTCCAGCACCTTTGATTTCTCTGTTTTTATCCTTGATACCTTCTGCAAAGAGATAGAGAGCCCTGCGCAGAGCCGTTTTATACCCCAGACCTGTCTCTATAATGTGATGGATCACCTCCCCATGTTCAGCCCAGCCATCCGCCAGACTAAAAAATTCATGGCGACGCTCCAGCACAGTTGCCTGCTTGTTTCTATAACCGCCGATAATAAATTGTAAATACTTCTGCCTGATCAAATTGTCATCCCTGATCTGTATCAGCACAGGCGCAGGGTTTTGTCCTTCTTTTTTGGATTCCATGGCCACAACCAGACGGCTAAGTTGAGTCCAGCCAGGTGCTGTGGTGGTAAAAGAAGGAAACTTTTCTTCTTTTTTTCCTTTGGCAATCTTGAAGGAGCGGGCTGACAGTGGGTGAGGCCAGACACCTTCTACCGTGTATTTGAACTTGGCTTTATTAAAACCCTTATACAATGGCGCAGTGACATTACAGACGCTACAGCAACCAGTATCTTCAGCAGGCAAGAGTTCAAAATGTGCTGGTTGCCACAGTAAACCACGGTTAAGGCCGATATTTGTTGCACAAATTTTCTCACCTGCTTTCACGGTATCTACATAGTTTGGAGCTTGTTGTGCAGTATCTTTGTACCACGGCATGACAGAGTTATTCAGACGGTCCTGATGCAGCACATTCAGCCACACTGTTATGCGCAGATCAGGCCCTGTAATCAGTTGCGTAATCGGTGTACTACCGCGCAAACTTCCCTTGAACCCTCCACCCATACTGGGGCAATTATTGGCCATATTAAACAAGGCTATTGCCGTACAACTGCCACAGAGCCCTTCCGCTAATCCTTGAGGATTAATAAAGGTTTTATTGGTACCGTCTGCCACACCTGCCAGCAGCTTATCCATCGGGGTCGGTTCGCTCGCCTTAACTCCGCGAATTTGCATAAAGGGTGTATCCGGGTGATTCAGGTCAAACCAAGCCTTTTTATCCTCCACGCCAGTCAGAAATATATCGGTAGGCAAAGGCTTTTTGAGCCGGGCCAGTAACTCCTTTCGATTAAATGGTGTGAAGCAAACCTGAGTTATGGCTACCAATAATTGCAGACAAGCCAGCTCCAGGTCATCACGGGGTAGACAAAGATCGCCTTTTTTCTCCCCACATAAAAGTTGCTGGTACGTGATTCGCAGCCGGGCTCCTTCGTACTGGACGGGAATCCACGGTTCAGTAAGTAATGAGAATGGTTTCAATTTTTCTTGTCCCTCCAGATTGACAACCAGTGCAATAATCAAGGCTCAACATTCACAACACTTTGTTACAATTTCATGTTTTTGTGCGCTGGAAACCAGTTTCCGGAAAATAGGTGTACTCTGTCTCTCCCCATTGCCCCCGGTAGCCCTGCTCCACGAAAGCCATTTCCAGCCAGATCAAACCGTCATCATCTATATCAGGCAGTTGCCCTTCACTTTTTTTCTTATTCCAGCTGGCGGGTATTCCGAGACTATTCAGGCTGATTTTTTCAAAGCGGTCACTTTTATTCAACTCATCAATCACCGAACCATCCAGCAAGCAACGTTCACCTTCGGAATTACAAGTGACCGGAACAAGTGTCAGGTTCATTTCACCGTCACGGGTTACCGCAGAAATATGATTGTCAGTATCTGCCAGCATATTCATACCGGATTTAATTAGTGTTTGTGCCCCCATACGCTGGCTTTGCTGATGCTCAGCAAAATCCTGATGGGACTTCATAACCCAATCAGGTTCACTCCCCCAGTCGTCTTTTTCATAAACCGGTTCAATCCACTCCCGGTATGCGCGAGGAAATTCAACAATATTTCCGGACTTAAGCAATAACTGCTGAGTCCGCCACAGTATACGGCTATCACCGTATATCAATGCATGCAGCTGATAGTCTTCAGATTCCGGTGGAACCAACACAGTACAAAGGGGGTGACCAAATCCCTCGGGGCGCTTGTGCTTGCTTTGATGACGATGTAGCCGCCCCCAACGTTGGAATAACAGGTCAATTGGGCATAATTGAGTGATCATCCAGTCCATATCTGCATCAATAGAGCACTCAAACACTTGAGTACTTACCAATATATGCCCTTTCTGTCGTTTACCTTCGGGACCAAACAGCTCAAGAACTTTGTCTTCTTTCTTTTGACGGTCAGCAAACACAAAGCGGGAGTGAAACAAAATCAGCTGCTCTTCATCCAGTCGCCCTGCCGCTTTTTCTCGCAACTGGTATAAAGACTGCTGAGCTACATCAACAAGGTTGCAGATAAAACAGACCTGGGCACCCTGCTCTGCGGCAGTAATCATTCGTTCCAACAAGCCATCATCAGGCAACAACTCTGACACTGTTTGCATTTCAATATTGACATGCTTTGTGGCGGGTCGCTGCTGGGTGTCAAGTGAGAAGTGTTGCTGCTTCTGCCCATAGCAGGTTATCAGCGGGTAAGGTGCATCAACAGGGTATTCAAAACGGCCAGGTACTTTTTTCCCAGCCCAGGCCTCCATTAACTGCTGCTTCTGATAATCCGGCAAAGTTGCAGATAACAAAATTGCCGATCCTCCCGAAGCTCGTTGCTGTTTTAATACTTCCTCCAAAAGGCCGTACATATAAGCATCATAGGCATGCACCTCATCAATGATGAGAACGCTGCGCCCAATACCAAAGCCGCGAACAAATTTGTGTCGCACCGGCAACACTGAAACCAACACCTGATCAACTGTACAAATGCCGATCTGCCCTAAAAAAACTCTTTTTTTACTTTCAGCCAGCCATTGAGCACATTGCACTCTGGCCTCCTCTTCCCCCTGTGCAGGGTGTGAGTTGAATGCTTGTTTAAGATTGATAAAATCCTCTTGAAATCCTGCCCGGCCATGAGCCAGCACCGCATTGATTTGCCCTTCAAAAATAACAGGTGCAGCTTTTTCTATACGACCCAACATAGCATTGGCTGTCGCCTGAGTTGGTAGAGCGAACACAATACTATCTGCAAGGTTCTGTTGAATTAATTGCCAGGCATGAGCCAGAGCGGCTTCTGTTTTTCCAGAACCAGTCGAGGCCTCTATTAACGTCAGACTTTCAGTTAGCGGTAACTGCCCCACCAGGCACTGAACTTGCCGTGGCTGATATCCCGCCTCAAGAAGGTTCTGAATAGCAGGATTGTCACGACTTTGATAACCGGTAATACCTGCACGATGAAGCAATTGTCTGGCAATCGGCAAACGAGATTTAAACCAGTCTTGTAGATCATCTATTGGCTGGCTTTCAAATTCAAAATCACCCTCACCACTGGATGAACCCAACCAGTCAGAAACTGAACAAAAACCAGCCAGCAAGGTCCCGTCAGCCAGAAATGGTGGATCACCTTCCAGTGTCAGCCCGGCAGGTTTTAAAAACAGAAACTCCAGAGCTTTCAACCACTCCAGGCGAGCCTGTTTCAATAATGCCAGTCCCTGGGCGCTGACCGACCCGGGTAAAAAAGTAAAGCTGTGGTTATCTTTGTCGGAGTTATCTGCCATGGTTCCATGATGCCCCGCTACCGGCCCGAGCCAACTCAACCACGCATCCCAGCTTTCATTATCGTCATCATCAAAAAAATAACTGTCTTCATCTTCACCTGCAAAACCAGCATGTAAGTCTTGATATAACCAATAAACACCGGCTGGCCCGTGATAATAATCATTGATGTCTTTTTGAGAAAAACGAGGCTGAAAGCAACTTGCCTCAGGATTAACCTGCTGCCAGGCAAGTTTTGCTTTTAATTGAAAACGGAGATCAAATTTGCCCAGATCGTGCAAAGCAATAAAAAAAAGCAACCAAGCCTGAGTCTGCTCATCTGGCAGACCACTTTGATCACAAAACTGACGGCGGAGGGACGCAGATGTCTGCCACCAAACCTTAGCAACCGCAGCGACATCCAGACAGTGATAGGCCAGCAAATGATAACCAGCATTATCATTTTCCGATTGATTACCTGCTTTGCCCCAATAGTTGTAAAAAGACACGCCTGCTTCCATTCTATGACAAGAGTTTCACATTATATGGAGTGTGTATTTGAAAAACATGCTTCACATCAACGTTTGACAGGCTTTCATTGAACTGGAAAAAGCAGCAAAAGCGCAAACCTCTGCTACTGCTGGATGGTGCCAGGTGGGTAAGTCTTATCTTATCGAGGAGTGTTTTGGCAAAGATCACTTCCGTCGGGTTCTTAAGCTGGGATTTCAGACAGGCTGGGAATTAGTACGTAAGTAAATTTTAAGAACAGGATCATAAAAGATAATGTCGCTGTATTTTTACCTCCTGAATTCGTATCATCATTTAATCTTTTTTCTCAGATCGTCACTATGCTGGATGTACGTCCCCGTGAGCTGGAGCTTCCCATCGACGAAGCCACGGTTGCCATTAAAACACCCCCTCACTCCATCGAAGCGGAGCAGTCCGTGCTCGGCGGGCTGATGCTGGATAACCAGGCCCTGGACCGGGTGGTGGATAAGCTGACGTCGGATGACTTTTATAATCCGGGGCACCGGCGTATCTATGCATCCATCAGTACACTGAGCAATGAGAGCAAGCCTTTTGACCCTCTGACGGTTGCCGAGATCCTGGAAAACCGGGGTGAGCTGGATGAAGTGGGCGGGCTGGTTTACCTGGCGGAGCTGGCGGGCAGTGTGCCCAGTGTGGCGAATATTCGCGCCTACGCGGAGATTATCTTTGAGCGTTCGGTACTGCGTAAGTTGATCAATACCGGCCAGAAGATTGCGGACAGTGCCTATAATCCCGAAGGGAAAGACAGTCAGGCGATTCTCGATGAAGCCGAACGGCTGGTGTTCAATATTGCCGAAGAGCGCCCGAACACCGGTGGCCCGATGGGGGTGCGGGAGATTCTTGAAAACACCGTCAAGAAAATTGATGAGATGTTTAATGCCGGTAACGCCATTACCGGTACCACCACCGGCTTTAAGGATCTGGATGAGATGACCTCTGGTCTCCAGCCTTCTGATATGGTGATTGTGGCTGCCCGTCCCTCCATGGGTAAGACCACGTTTGCCATGAACCTGGTGGAAAACGCCCTGCTGAACAGTGAGAAGGGCGTCATGGTATTCAGCCTGGAGATGCCAAGTGAGCAGCTGATGATGCGTATGCTCTCTTCTCTGGGCAGGATCAACCAGTCCAAGGTAAGAAGTGGACAGCTGGAAGAAGAAGACTGGCCAAAACTGTTGTCAGCGGTTGAGCGCATTAAAGACAAGAAGTTGTTTATTGATGATACGGCGGGGATCAGCCCCTCGGAAATGCGCTCACGGGTTCGCCGGGTGGTGCGGGAACACGGTGACCTGGGCCTGATCATGATTGACTACCTGCAGTTGATGCAGATTCCCGGTTTTGGTGAGGGGCGAACCAACGAGATTTCGGAAATCTCCCGATCGTTGAAAGCCATTGCCAAGGAGTTCAATGTTCCTGTTATTGCCCTGTCGCAGTTGAACCGTTCTCTTGAGCAGCGACCCAATAAGCGCCCGGTCAACTCCGACCTGCGTGAATCCGGCGCCATCGAGCAGGACGCCGACGTGATCATGTTTATCTACCGGGACGAGGTGTATAACCCGGATACCGAGTACAAAGGGGTTGCTGAAATCATTATCGGTAAGCAGCGTAATGGTCCCATCGGTACTTGCCGACTGGCGTTTATTGGCCAGTTCACCCGCTTTGAGAACCTGGCACCGGATGCTTACCGGTTTGAGGAAGACTGATGTTTTAACCACAAAGGCACAAAGAGCACGAAGGAAGAAAACAGTCTCCCTGGTGTGCTGTGTGATAACCCTGAGGAATTGTCCCGGAATAATGTGCACATTGCTGAGCTTCAAAACTGCGTTCGTCCTGAGCCTGTCGAAGGGCGTGAACTCCGGCCTCATGCATTGTGCCAATCACCCTTCGATGCTTCGACAAGCTCAGCACTCAGGATGAACGGAGATCGAGTTTAAAATGCCGAAATTATTTCGGGACAATTCCTAAACCTGTCCAAAGACGGACAGTGGTGGCTCGTCCAGGGCTGCCAGTTGTTCCCGCAATTCCAGAATATGCTCTGCCCAGTACCGTTCGGTATTAAACCAGGTGAATGCCATGGGAAAGGCGGGATCATCCCAGCGCTTGGCCAGCCAGCCGCTGTAATTGATCAGTCGCAGGGTACGAAAATATTCCACCAGGTTCAGCTCAGAAGGGCTGAAATCCATAAACTCTGTGTAACCTTCCAGAATCTCGGCCATTTGCAGGGTCTGCTCTTGGCGGTCTCCGGATAACAGCATCCACAGATCCTGAATCGCCGGAGCCATACAGGTATCGTCAAAGTCAACAAAGTGTGGTGCCTCATTCCGCCAGAGAATATTGCCGCTGTGGCAATCACCGTGGACCCGAATGGATTGCCACGTATGCTGTTGCGTCATCAGTTCCAGGCGATGGAGCAGGTCCCGGGTCAGGGTCTGGTAGGCTTCCAGAAGAGAAGCGGGAATAAAGTCGTTTGCCAGCAGGTATTCAACATTATCGATGCCGTATCGCTGCAAGCTGATCGCCGGGCGGTGTTGGAAGTCGCTGGCTGATCCCAGCTTGTGCATGCGTCCCAGGGTGCGGCCAAGGGTCAGCAGGTTATCCAGATTATCCAGTTCCGGTGCATGGCCGCCCTGACGGGGAAACAGGGCAAACAGAAAGCCTTCAAACTCATGCAGTGTGTTGCCTTTTTCGTCAGCCATCGGGGCGACCACCGGTAATTCCATCGCTTGGAGATCCAGGGTGAACTGATGTTCCTCCTGAATCTGATCTTTTGACCAGCGTTCGGGGCGGTAGAATTTTGCAATCAGGGGTTCACTGTCCTCAATGCCGACCTGGTAAACCCGGTTTTCATAGCTGTTCAGGGCCATAATGCGGGCATCGCTCAGAAATCCTGCGCTCTCAACGGCGTCCAGTGCCCGGTCAGGCGTCAGCTGGTCGTATGGATGTTGAGTAGGCGTGTTCATGCGGGCCTCCGAAGGAGTCTGAGTTCTGTGGAGGGGATTCTATAACCAATAGTAAAGACTGGCCACTGACGCCGGGTGGAATTCTGCTTTGAAATTAATGTGGATAATTACCCTGAATGCAGTTCCTGGAGGCTGTCCGGGAGCAGCTTCAATAATCATCAGCTCTCCGGTGTTCTGGCAACACTCCATATATCCACGCGTTTAACACCACTTTTTTTCAATAGTCGGGTGATTTCATTGACGGTGGCACCCGTGGTTACCACATCGTCCACTAGGGCAACGTGGTGCCACGGCGGTGTGCCGTTTAAAGTGAATGCGTTGCGAATGTTTTTTTGTCGGGCGGTGGCATCCAGGCTTTGCTGCGGCACTGAGTGGATGGTTCTTTTGATCAACTGTTGTTCAATGTCCAGCTCTCTGACACTGAGCAGCTTCTTCAGGGCTTTGGTCAGCAGGAGCGTCTGGTCATAACCTCTTTCCCGCAACCGTTTGCGGTGCAGTGGTACCGGCAATATGATTTCCGGCCACTGATCATCAAGGTAATAGTCCAGCAACCATTCAGCCAGTGATGCGGCCATTGGCTTTATCAGTTCCAGCCTGGACTGGTATTTCACCATTTGTAATATCCGGTTGACGGGAAACTGGTACAGAAATGGTGAAAGACAGTGGTCAAATAAGGGCGGTTGCTTCAGGCACTGGCCACAAATGCCCGTGTCACTGTCTTGAATGGGCAAGCCGCAGCATGAGCAAAAGCACAATGGAACCGGGCATGTTGCCAGGCATAATCGGCAAAGCGGTTGGGCAAGTGTGGTATGGCCCCGGCAAAGAATGCATTTGATCTGTACTTGTTGTTTAAAATTAGACCAGTTGTAAACCTTAAATAATTTCATAGATTGACGGTGGCAGTAATTCCGTTATCATCTTTTGCATCTTTATTGTGAAAATGTCGTTCTAGTGATTGGTAATTTCATTTTCATGGTTGTTAACTCAAACAATGAATAAATCTCAGGTCTCCGTTAGCAAAGGTTTTCTTCCCTTCTGTGATCGGTGTTCCCTCCCCCAGAGGATGTCATGTCCAATACCAGTTCAGCTCCAGCAGAAAATTCCTCCAGCTCTTTTGGCCACAGTGTCGTTCGTCATGACTGGACGCTGTCAGAAGTAGAGGCACTTTTCCAACAGCCGTTCAATGATCTGATCTTTCAGGCCCAGCTGGCTCACAGAGAACATTTTGATCCAAACCAGGTGCAAGTTAGCACATTACTGTCGATCAAGACGGGTGCCTGTCCGGAGGACTGCAAGTATTGCCCCCAGAGTGGTCACTACAATACCGGTCTGGAAAAAGAAAAATTGATGGAGGTGCAGAAGGTACTGGAGGAGGCCAGAAGCGCCAAGGCTTCCGGTGCTACCCGCTTCTGCATGGGGGCGGCCTGGAAAAATCCTCCCGCCAGGGACATGCCTTACATTATTGAAATGATTAAGGGGGTGAAAGCACTGGGTCTTGAGTCCTGCATGACCCTGGGCATGCTGAGTGAGGAACAGGCCACAGAGCTGGCCGGGGCAGGACTGGATTACTACAACCACAATCTGGATACCTCGCCAGAGTTCTATGGCAACATCATTACCACCCGAACTTATGCTGACCGGCTGAACACTCTGGCGTTTGTCCGGGAGGCGGGGATGAATGTCTGCAGTGGTGGCATTGTGGGCCTGGGTGAAAACGAGCGCGATCGTGCCGGGATGCTGGTTCAGCTGGCCAATATGCCGAAGCATCCGGAGAGTGTGCCCATCAATATGCTGGTGAAAGTCGCTGGCACACCATTGGCAGACGCTGAGGCGGTGGATGGTATTGATTTTGTCCGTACTATCGCCATGGCCAAAATTATGATGCCAGCGTCCAACGTCCGTCTGTCGGCCGGGCGTGAGCAAATGAGCGATGAGCTTCAGGCGCTGGCCTTTCTGGCGGGAGCCAACTCAATTTTCCTTGGCGATAAACTGCTGACCACCGCGAACCCTGAGGCGAATAAGGACCGGCAGCTGTTTGCCAAGCTCGGCATCAATAAAGGGCATGATTGGGGTGAGCAATCAGCAGTACAGCCTCCTGAGCAGTGCCCGATCAAAGCAATGTACGACGCTGAAAAAAGCAATGACCATTACTATGATGCGATGGCCAGCCAGTCAGATCGAAACATGGCTGGTCATGGCTGATGAGCTTCAATCTGGAACAGGAGCTTGAGGCCCGCCATGCTGCTGGCCTCTATCGCCGTCGTCAAACCCTGGACTCGCCCCAGGGGCCTGAGGTCATTATCAATGGCCAGCACTGTCTTGCCTTCTGCAGCAATGATTACCTCGGCCTGGCAAACCATCCCGATGTTATCGCAAGCTTTCGACAGGCAACGGATCACTATGGGCTGGGTGGCGGTGCTTCCCATCTGGTGGTGGGGCACAGCCGGGCACATCATCAGCTGGAAGAAGCACTTGCGGAATTTACCGGCAGAGAGCGTGTGCTGCTGTTTGCCAATGGCTATATGGCCAACCTGGGCGTGATCAGTGCCTTGCTGGGTAAGCAGGATGCGGTGTTTCAGGATCGCCTGAACCATGCCTCATTACTGGATGCCGGACGGTTGTCTGGTGCCCGGTTCCAGCGTTACCTGCATAATGATGTGGATAACCTCACTAACCGACTTCAGAAAACCCGTGCCCGACGCAAATTGATCGTAACGGATGGCGTGTTCAGCATGGATGGCGATGTTGCGCCGGTAAAGGCGCTGTCGGAACTTGCTGAGCAGCACCAGGCCTGGCTGATGGTGGACGATGCCCACGGTTTTGGTTTCCTGGGAGCCACTGGCGGTGGGGTTGCCGAAGCCTATGGCTTGGACCAGAAACATCTGCCCGTGCTGGTGGGGACATTGGGCAAAGCGTTTGGAACTTATGGTGCATTTGTAGCTGGCAGTCACGCTTTGATTGAGACGCTTATTCAATTTGCCCGGACTTATATCTATACCACGTCCATGCCACCGGCGGTCGCGTCGGCGACCCTGACCAGCCTGAAGCTGCTCCGGGAACAACAGTGGCGCAGGGAGCATTTGCAGACACTGGTTCACTATTTCAGATCCGGTTGTGAGCAGCTGAGGTTGCCTCTGATGCCGTCATCAACACCGATACAACCGTTGCTGGTTGGTTGTACAAGACGGGCGATGGCCATAAGCTGCCGGTTGTCTGAGCAGGGGATACTGGTCACGGCAATCCGTCCTCCGACGGTACCTGAAGGATCTTCCCGATTACGTATTACCTTCAGTGCATCCCATGAGTTACATCATGTTGATCGCCTGTTGGATGCCCTTAAAATGGCTGCACAGTCGACAGGTGTTGCAGACGTTTCTGATCAACCTGCCACCGCATCTTTATCGATGACAGGAGTGTTGTCCTGATGAGTAACTACCCGATCGTTTTAATCAGTGGCTGGGCCATGCCAGCCGGTGCCATGGCGTCACTGGCGGACGCCCTGGATGTTGACCATCGCCGGGTTTCCATTGTCGAGTTGCCAGGTTTGGTGCGTGAGTCACAAGCGTACAAAACCAGCCATGACTGGAACTCATTGCTGACGTATCTGGATCACCAGCTGTTTGAGAAGCCAGCAGTGCTGGTGGGATGGTCGCTTGGCGGAATGCTGGCAACGCTGTATGCCAGCCGGTATCCGGATAATGTGGCCGCTGTCGTTAACCTGGGGGCGAATGCCTGTTTTGTGCAGAATGACAGCTGGCAGCAGGCAATGGATCCGACGCTGTTTGCCAGTTTCTATCAAGGCATGTCCCGGTCCCGTGACAAGACGTTGCAGCAGTTTGTTCTGCTGTGCAGTTCTGGCAGTCCTCGGCGGAAAGAGCTATCGAAAGCCCTGCAGGCACTACTGTCTGATGCTGACCTTGATCATCAGGCCGAAGACAGCACCCTGCTAAGCCTGCTGGGCATACTGGGCAAGAGTGATCTTCGTTCCGTATTTGGTGATATTCGCTGCCCGGTGACTCATCTGTTTGGTAAAGACGATGCCCTTGTTCCGGTGGAGGCAGCTGATGCCATTGAGCAGGCGTTTGCGAAGCATCGGGTTCAGGTGCTTGATGGAGGGCATTGTTTCTTTATGGATGATCCCGAGCCGGTTATCAGTGAGGTGCGGCGGCTGTCCAGCGGGGATGTCGGAACATGAGTTCGATCCCTGTCCATAATGAAGTTGCCGGTGGCTTGGCAGGTCTTCGGCCTGCCTCCTCTGCCATTAGCGTGACAACAGACCGGGCAAACGCTCGGGTAAAGCAGCGTATCGCTGAAAACTTCAGTCGGGCTGCTGACAGTTATGATCAGGCGGCCATATTACAGAAACGGGTCGCTGCCCGGACGATGCAGGGCTTACCGGCCCGACTCAGCTCAGAGCAGCCACGCTCAAAAGCGTTACACTCCCACCGTATTCTTGACCTGGGTACCGGAACCGGTTTGCACACACTGACGCTGGCTGAACGATATGATAATGCCGTGGTCATCGGTATGGACCTGGCCATGGGGATGCTGCAATTTGCCCGGCACAATACCAGCCATCCCCGGGTTGACTGGTGCTCTGGTGATATTGAGTCCATGCCCTTGCAGTCCGGTGCTGTGGATCTGATCTATTCCAGCCTGGCTATTCAATGGTGCGACTTCGAGCAGGTGCTTGGTGAGGTGAGCAGAGTACTGAAGCCTGGTGGGACTTTTGTCTTTTCTACCCTGGCTGAAGGCAGCTTGGCAGAGCTGGATAATGCATGGTGTCTGGTGGGGGAAAATAATCGGGTTAACCGCTTTGACAGTTTTGATACTCAGAAACAGCGTATGAACGCCAGTGATCTGGTTTGCCAGGCGTTCTCACTGAAGCCTGAAACACTGTTCTATCCCGATGTGATCTCCCTGTTGCGCAGTTTAAAGGCTCTGGGGGTAAACACCGTATTGGCGGATAAAGGTGGCCTGGTGACCCGACGGAAGCTTGAAGCCTTGCAACAGGCTTATGAACAAATACGACAGCCTGAAGGATTGCCTTTGACCTATCAGGTCCTTTACGGCGTCTTGCAGAAGCCAGTGTGTGAAGAGTAGAAAATGGGAAAAACTTATTTTGTCACCGGTACGGATACGGATGCCGGGAAAACCGTCGTCACCTGTGGACTGCTTGAGGCAGCGCGCTTAACAGGGTTAACGACGCTGGCCTTAAAACCGGTGTCTGCAGGATGTCAGCACACTGAAAACGGCCTGAGAAATGACGATGCATTGGCATTGATGGAAGCCATGACGCTTGTTCTACCTTACGAACAGATAAACCCCCTGGCTCTGGCACCTGCCATTGCCCCCCATATTGCGGCACAGGAAGCCGGTGTGCGTATGACCCTGGATCGACTTGTGGGCTACAGCCGCGGAGCCTTGATGCAAAAAAATGATCTGGCTCTTATCGAAGGCGCTGGTGGCTGGCGGGTTCCCCTGAACTCACGGGAGATGATCAGCGGACTGGCAAAAGCGTTGAATACTCCTGCTATTCTGGTGGTTGGCATGAAACTGGGTTGTATCAGCCATGCCTTGCTTACCGTTGAAGCCATTGTCCGTGATGGTGTCAGGCTGGCAGGCTGGGTGGCAAATCAGGTGGATCCTGATATGAGCCGTTATGATGACAATCTGGACACCCTGAAAAGCCTGATTCCAGCACCCTGTCTTGGTGTGGTGCCCTTTCTTGAGGAGGCCAGTGCCAGTCAGGTCGCCGGGTATCTGGATATTTCACCATTGGCTTGATTGACTTGAATTCACCCGTAATAACTTTTGCTGGCATGTATTGACATTTATTCTGTCTAAACGTAAGTTTCAAACAGTTGTTTGAATCGTGCTATACTCATCTTTATCCATAAGTAAAAGAATATCGAGGATGCATCATGCCAGAATATAAAGCCCCCCTGCGAGATATCCGCTTTGTCCGTAATGAAGTTCTGGGCTACGAGGAACATTACGCAAACCTCCCTCAAGGTCAGGATGCCACTCCGGATATGGTGGACGCCATCCTGGAGGAAGGTGCCAAATTCTGTGAACAGGTACTTTCACCGCTGAATCGTGTGGGTGATGAAGAAGGTTGTACCTGGACACCAGAAGGCGTTAAAACCCCCACCGGATTTAAAGACGCCTATCAACAGTTTGTTGAAGGTGGCTGGCCATCGCTGTCCAGCGATGCTGAGCATGGTGGTCAGGGTCTCCCTGCTTCGCTGGGCCTGGTGCTCAGTGAAATGATGGGGGAATCCAACTGGTCCTGGGGAATGTATCCCGGGCTGAGCCATGGCGCAATGAATACTCTGGAAGCCCATGGTACCCAAGAGCAGAAAGAAACGTACCTTACCCGCCTGATTTCCGGTGAGTGGACCGGTACGATGTGCCTGACTGAGCCTCACTGCGGTACTGATCTGGGTATGCTGAAAACCAAGGCCGTACCCCAGGAAGACGGCACTTATCGTATTACCGGCACCAAAATCTTTATCTCTTCCGGGGAACACGATATGGCAGAGAATATTGTTCATATCGTTATTGCCCGTCTGCCGGGGGCACCTGAAGGCACCAAAGGTATCTCCCTGTTTATTATTCCCCGTCATCGCCCGGATGCTCCGGGTGAAACAAATGGTGTCAGCTGTGGTTCCATCGAGCATAAGATGGGTATCCATGGTAACGCCACCTGTGTGATGAACTTTGACGAAGCCACCGGTTATCTGATTGGTGAGCCCAATAAAGGTTTGAACTATATGTTCACCTTTATGAACTCTGCCCGTCTGGGCACCGGTATTCAGGGTCTTGCCCATGCAGAAATCGCTTATCAGGGGGCTGTTCGATATGCCCGTGACCGTCTGCAGATGCGTTCTCTTTCCGGCCCGAAGAACCCTGATGGTCCTGCCGACCCGATCATTGTTCACCCGGATGTTCGCCGTATGCTGTTGACCATCAAGGCACTGACGGAAGGCAACCGGGCACTGGTTTACTACGTGGCACAAATGGCCGACCTGGTGAAGAGTCCTGATGAAGAAGTCCGGAAACAGGCTGACCTGGAAATGAGCTTCCTGACGCCTATTGTTAAGGCGTTCATGACCGAGACAGGGTTTGAAGCCGCTAACCACGGCCTGCAATGTTACGGTGGTCATGGCTTTATCAGTGAGTGGGGGATGGAGCAGAATGTTCGTGACTGCCGTATCTCCATGCTCTATGAGGGAACCACGGGTATTCAGGCGCTGGACCTGCTGGGTCGTAAAGTCCTGATGACTCAGGGTGCCACCATGAAGCCCTTCACCAAGCTGGTTCATAAGTTCTGTCAGGCTCAGGCAGACAATGAAGAACTCCAGGAGTTTATCAAGCCGCTGGCTGCCATGAATAAGGAGTGGGGCGATCTGACCATGCAGATTGGTATGAAGGCCATGCAGAACCGGGAGGAAGTTGGTGCCGCCTCGGTTGACTACCTGATGTACTCCGGTTATGCCTGCCTTGCTTACTTCTGGGCCCGGATGGCACTGACGGCAAAAGAAGCCCTGGCGAATGGTACCACTGAAGAAGGGTTCTATAAGGCTAAAATCCAGACTGCACAGTTCTACTTCCAGCGTCTGTTACCAAGAGCCCAGATGCACAAGGCGTGCATTGAGTCTGGTGCCGACAACCTGATGGCCATGGAAGCGGATGATTTTGGCGACGTTTAATTCGCTGGTCTGACGGGCTGAAAGTGAATCAGCCATAAGCAAAACAATAAACAGAGAGGCTACCGGTTGGTAGCCTTTTTTTTGCAGATTATTACCGCATTTCATCAAGAATCATAAAGCTCAGAAAAGTAGTGGGTAAGGCAATAATCATAATCACCGGGAGTGCCGGATTAAATAGCATGAGAGTGCCTGCTACCAACCAGATCGTTCTGACCCAGCTGCGCTTGATGCGCTCTTTTCTGGAGATGATTCGACCACGAGGTCTGAGCAATTTGCTGGCTAACTGGTTAAACAGGGTGGAAAAAAAAATCTGCAGGATTGCAGTGATCAAGACGAGAAGATATCGCATAAGATGCCTGAGTATCTGGTCAACAATATCGGAACTGCAGGACAGCTTATCTTCCGGAACCGAGCAATCGAATCAACACTGTTTGATCCGATAAAATGATCAAACAAAAAGAAAACGGTTAAATTAAGTTAGCTTACTTTATCGGCAATTGGCACTTATTTATGATGGATGTTCATGAAGATCTCAGTGAAAAAGGATTTTTCTTGCTTGTTTCACTCTTTTGGTGCGTTTGAACTCAGTCTTTAGCAGCATTGACTGTTTTGCCAGCTATAAAAATATGGTCTATAAAATTTGATTTGCTTTTATGTAGTTGGCCAAATGGAATCGTATATTTCTGGCTAAGTGGGCAGTTGCTATGCAAGGCGCAACGTAGGGAGCATAGCCGTAGCTATGTGACCGGAGTTGCAACGCCGCAGAGTGACTGACAACTTAGTCAGAAATATATGATTTCATTTGGTTAACTACTTATAAGACCTTGGAGCTGAATTCAGCAATCACGCTGTGTTGATGTCGCATCATGAAGAAGAATACCCAAACGATAAAAAGCCTGTTAATTCTTCTTGCCTTCTTTTTTATGTTATCGGGATTATTGCCGCCTGTTTTCTCAGATGATTTCAACCCTGCTCAAGGGCCTTCACTGGCTGCTGTGCATCATGATCTGACCCGCCAGGCAGAAGTCTTTAGCCAACATCCACCATCATTTGTGCAGCAATCGCCATTGCCTTCTGACGACTGGCGCTGGTTTTTAAAAGATAAAGACCAGAGTTGGGACATCACGCTATTTGATAAAAAACCGGCAGAGAATCAGGCTAGACTTTGGTACCAAACCAAAGTGACGTTTGGCTTGGCGCTGGGGGTTCTTGGAGTGATCGCTCTGTTACCAGAAAGTGTTTCCAATTGGGATAAATCGGAAATCAGGCCCATCAAAAAGTGGTGGAGCAATGTCAGGTCAGGGCCTGTATGGGACACCGATAAATGGTACATCAATTATATCGGGCATCCTTATTTTGGTGGTGTGTACTACGTTATGGCCCGGTCATCGGGCTATAACCAGTGGAACTCGTTTGTTTATTCATTTTTGATGTCCACTTTCCTGTATGAATACGGCATTGAAGCGATGTGTGAGCCGCCATCCATTCAAGATATCATTGTGACTCCTCTCGGCGGGTGGCTGTACGGGGAGTGGGCTTATCAGAAAAAACAGAAAATTCTGGACAATGACAGTGAGGTGATGGGCTCCAGGATGCTAGGTTCTACCGCACTGTTTCTGCTGGACCCGGTTGGCAAATTCAGTGAGTGGGTCGGTGGTGACAGTGGTGAGGGGACAATACAAAATTTGTCCATTCGATTGAGCGTTATGCCCCCGGCTGCCAGTTTTTCCCCTTACCGGAAAACGTCACTCGACGTTGATCATCGCTACATCGGCGTGGAGGTTTTCTTTAATTTCTAAATACGACAGCGAAACACAAAGAAGCACAGTCTTTTTGCTGAAAAACAGGGACTCTTCAGGTAACATGGCGTCACGGAACTCAACAGCCTGTGTGACTGAAAGCTGCTTTGGTGTGGTTGCGATAAATGGGACTCCCGCTTCTTCGTCAAGTAACCCCGCTATGCTCTTCAGATGCAGACATTTTTATTACCAATACCATTATGGACGCTTAAACCTGACAGGTTGCCGGTAAAACAGCTATGAGCCACTTTGTGTCCTTTTGCGTATAACTCAAAGGCATAATGGCTGTATTCCAATAGTAAGAAAAAAATTCCAGGAGTGGAGAGTAATGGCCGAGTACAAAGCCCCCCTTCGCGACATGCGGTTCGTAATGTACGACGTATTCAACGTAGCTGAGCAGTGGGCTCAGTGGCCTGCTGTCAGTGAAACGGTGGATCAGGAAACTGCAGATGCGATTCTGGAAGAAGCCGCCAAACTGGCTTCTCGCACCATTGCCCCTTTGAACCGCCCGGGAGATGAAGAAGGGTGTCAATGGGACAGCGGTCAGGTGACCACACCGGAAGGTTATAAAGAAGCCTATAAACTGTTCGCTGAAGGCGGTTGGAGCGGGCTGGGTGGTAATCCCGTTTATGGTGGTATGGGTATGCCCAAGGTACTGGCTGCCCAGTTTGATGAAATGGTCTGCAGTGCCAGCCTGGCATTCACTCTCTACCCGAGCCTGGGGGCCGGGGCCTGTCTGGCCATTGATGCCCACGCCTCCGATGCGTTAAAAGAAGCGTACCTGCCGCAAATGTATTCCGGTGAGTGGGCGGGCACCATGTGTCTGACGGAACCCCATGCGGGCACCGATCTTGGTATCATCCGCACCAAAGCGGAAGACAATGGCGATGGCAGCTACGCCATCACCGGTACCAAAATCTTTATTACCGGCGGGGAGCATGATCTTACTGAGAATATTATCCACCTGGTGCTGGCCAAGCTTCCCGATGCACCTCCCGGGCCTAAAGGCATCTCATTGTTTCTGGTACCTAAGGTATTGGTGAATGAGGACGGATCTCTGGGTGAAAGAAATGCCCTTGCCTGTGGTTCCATTGAGCACAAGATGGGCATTAACGGCTCCGCCACCTGTGTCATGAATTTTGATGGGGCCAAAGGCTATCTGGTGGGAGAACTGAATAAAGGCCTGAATGCCATGTTCACCATGATGAACTACGAGCGCCTGTTTGTGGGGATTCAGGGGCTTGGCAGCAGTGAGATGTCCTACCAGAACGCACTCGAATATGCTCAGGATCGCATCCAGGGACGTTCCGCCAGTGGCGCTGTGCAAAAAGATAAAGCGGCGGACCCATTAATGGTCCATGGGGATATCCGGCGAATGCTATTGAATATGAAAGCCATGAATGAAGGCGGCCGGGCTTTCTCCACCTATGTGGCCAAACAACTGGATATTGCCAAGTTCAGTCAGGATGACCATGAAAAAGAGAAGGCTTCTGCCCTGGTGGCGTTGTTAACTCCCGTTGTGAAAGCCTTTTTAACCGATGCAGGGCTGGAAAGCTGTGTTGCCGGTCAGCAGGTGTTTGGTGGTCATGGCTTTATTCGTGAGTGGGGCCAGGAACAACTGGTCAGGGATGTGCGCATCACCCAGATTTACGAAGGAACCAACGGTATTCAGGCGCTGGATCTGCTCGGACGTAAAATTGCCCTGAGCGGTGGAGCCTACCTGGAAACATTCCTGAGTGAAGTTCGGGGCTCAGTGGACGCTAATGATGAATTTGCTGAAGAGCTGCTGGCTGCGGTTGATAAGCTTGAGGAGCTGACGCGCAAACTTCTGGCGCAGTCGAAAAATGACCCCAATGTCATTAATTCTGCCTGTGTTGATTACCTGAATGCTTTTGCCTACGTTGCCTATGGCTGGATGTGGTCATTAATGGCGAAAACAGCAGCGAGCCAGCTTGCTGAAGGCAGTGAAGACCAATCCTGGCTGGAAGCCAAGCAGCTGACTGCCCGGTATTATTTCAAGCGTTTACTGCCTCGCTTTGAAAGTTCAGCGGCCGCCGCTCTTGCGGGAACTGAGGAACTATTTGCCTTATCTCCTGGTCAATTCTAATAGCAAGCAAAATCATTCCAGTTGAAACCAGAAAACCTCGCTTTGCGGGGTTTTCTGGTTTTTTGGTCTTTATTTTTCAGGATTACGGCCAATAAAAATAGAGAAATCCAGATGTTCTGTTGTATGGGTTATTAAGTAGTTAACCAAATGAAATCATATATTTCTGACTAAGTTGTCAGTCACTCTGCGGCGTTGCAACTCCGGTCACATAGCTACGGCTATGCTCCCTACGTTGCGCCTTGCATAGCAACTGCCCACTTAGCCAGAAATATACGATTCCATTTGGCCAACTACTTAATGGTTCGCGTAATTTTTATTGAAATAAATTTTGGGGATACACATGACTCTCAGCTCAGCCTACAGGTCTTTATACCCGATATGTGTCTATCTATTGATCATGACCCCCGGCAATAATGCCTATGGAATGGATGATGTTAAACCTCCGATTTATGCCAGTAACTTTCTGTTAAAACAAAAAGATACAGGCCAGTGTCTGGTGGTAATGGACGAGCAGGAAGGTTGCAGCTCTGAAGAAATCCGGCTGACGGATGACTGTGTGAATAGCAACAGGATAACGTTCGGGGTCTGTGATGAAAAAAAACCGGAGCAGAGGTGGAAGTTTGACTTCCAAAAGAAACGAATTCACTCATTGGAACGAAGTGCTGATCTATGTTTGACCCGGTTGTCGAAACATCTGGCCATGGATGTTTGCCAACCAGCAAGTTTGCAACAGCTATGGTTTTTTAATCAACAGGACCATCTTTACAGCCGGGCTGATTATTTTGACCCTCTTGCGTTTGTAGCACTCTTGCAAAGTGATACGGATATTTCACCGGTCTCGTTCCACTTTAGCGACTCTGAAACGGGAGATGATCAATGCTATCTGAGTCCTTTTACCGGCAGGGTTGAGTGTGCAGGATTTGAAGTTGGTGAAGAGGCACTGAAACAACAGGAAGTTCAGTCCTGGCACTGGTCAGGCCACTGGCCATGGCAGGCAAAGCCAACAAAGCTGACTGAAGAGTTGCGGCTTGGTGATTTCAGCAATAATCATTGTCTTGCGGTTACACAATGTCATATGGACAGTGTTGGGCAGTACGACTGTTTTGGTGGGGCAAAGGTTCAGGTAACTGCCTGTCAATCCATCAGTCATCAGGTCTGGCGCTATGACCTGGTGTCTAAAAAACTGTTTAACAAACAGGCCGGGGAGCAGTTCTGCTTAAGCTGGTCAGCGGGAAAACTGACATTGGAACACTGTCTGCCCGGTGCTGGTCCTCAGCAATGGTATTTTGCCCAGGGAAGAGGAAGCAAGTATCCGGAGCGAGGACAACTGCGTTGGTTTACCAATTTAGATGAACATTACGATTACGTTAAGGCACTTGATTTTGATCCCATCGTTAAATTTGAAATATTAAAGAAAGACATTCAGGGAAATGACTGCGGCTACGATCCCATTAATGGCCTTTGGAAAGGCTTATGTGCTAATTAGGCTATTTGATCAACAGAGTCATTCGGGCTGATTGAACTTATTCCCGTCTATGTTATCTAACGGTATTCTTGGACTAAGCCTCCTGGAACATAAATAGTGAGGATAATCCTGTGTATTTGCATGGCAGTGCTGCTGCGCGTAGAGGCGATCAAAGAACAGAATCGTCTGAGCGTGCTGAAACATCCGGGGTCAGAGCGGGGCGTGATGTCAGGGTCCATGCTGATTCTCCCGGTTTACCAGCCAGTTATGCGCCACCCGGCACTGAACCATTACAGCGAAGCGTATCAGAGTATAACCTCGCCATTGTCAGAGATGGTATCAGAGGTTGTGTGGAAACGGGGAAGAAAGCCTCTCCCGAGTTTTTCATCTACCTGGAAAAGATCAAACCATTATTAGATGGCCCCCCAACTGAAGAGTCTCTCAAGGAAATAGGCGAATTATATAAACTTATCAATGAATGCGATTTCTTCACTGAAGAAATGAAAACCATGGATGACCTGAAAAAAAGGATAGCCTCCAGCTTTTCATCTTATGTTGAACAACAAAAAACAGAGCTGGTGAAACAACTGAAAACCTGTTTTACCATCCGCAGCAGCGGCGGAGCTGATCGCTTTTATGAACAGCTTACTGGCAAAATCAAACAGCTTTTTCCTCAATTCACACCGCCAATGCAGGAGTTGTTGCATAATGTTGGTGCAACCATTGTGTCCAGTGAGTTGGATCAAGGTTTTAAAAAATACCTGACTGACCAGCTCCGCAAAAATGGCAGCTCCGAACACCAGGTGAGAAATCAGAGTGCTGCCGTGCGGTCAGAGCTGGAAGAGTTTGCCCGCATTGCCAGGATGATTGTTGAACGTCAGGGAAAACACAAGCTTGCTGTCACGCAGAATTATCTGGAAAGACTCTCAGTAATGGTTGATCGATCGGTAAGAATGTCAGTGGCAGACTGCAGGTTGCACCTGGAAGCCCTGGAAATGATCGATTCAGCAATGATGGACACAATGGCAATAAGCCCGGGGTCGGATGCTGAAAATTATTGGCATCACATGCTTTTTGAGGCCGTCCTTGATCTTCGCTTTGCTTCCGAATTTATGGCTGCCTATCATCACCTGATTTCGCCATTACCACCACAGAAATGGGGTTTGGAAGAGCTGGAGGGGTTTGTCACTTTATTAAGATATTCCGGTCAGTCCCTCGGCTACCAGCTACTCCCGATGAATACACGTCAGCTGCCACAACCAGAAAACTGACATACTCATAATTTCTGAAAACACAAGAGAACCCTCAACTTTC